>NZ_AEXQ01000030.1:0-30099 GCF_000191865.1 Turicibacter sp. HGF1 | reverse complement strand
GAGGATGTTCTGCTTGAATTAAGTCATTTAATCGTTCTAAGTTTTTAGTTTGAAGAGTGAAAAGTAAGTCTTGATAAAGATCATAAGTCGCTTTTAGTTCTGGGGATAAATCAAGGAGGAAATTTAAGATATCTATTTCACGCATCGGTTGTTTGAAACAGTAAAACGAATGATAAGTTGTGGTATTGAGCAATGTATGAGACTTCAAGAACAAGCGCCAGTAACGTTTAAACTTACGACCATGCTTTTTGAACTTCTTCATTAATCGGATTCGAGTTTTATTCAGTGCACGAGAGAGATGTTGAACGAGATGGAATTTATCAATGATAATTTGGGCATGAGGAAAAAGATCCTTAATCAAGCTGATGTAAGGAGCGTACATATCAATCACAATATTTTTTACGCGAGTACGTGCTTCCTTTGTATATCGTTTAAAATAAGCTTGAAGGGAGCTTAAACGACGATCTTCAATGATATCGATGATTTGTTTGGAGTCAGCATCACAAAAGATAAAAGACATATGACCCTCAGCAAACTTAACCGATTTAAATTCATCAAAACAAAGATTTTCAGGTAAATCATTAAAGTTTAAGGTTTGAGATTCATAAAAGCTATGGATGATACGATTGACAATTGAATGAGAGACCTGATGACGATGAGCGATATCACATTCAGAGATTTTATTTTGAGCCTCTAAAGCAATGGCATGTTTCGTGTTATAAGAAATATAACAGTTCTTTTCAACGATTGAAGTTTTTAGTGTAAAGGTAGATTAGCAATGCCCACAATAATAACGCTGTTTCTTTAACTCTAAATAGGTATCATGGAGTGAGACTTTTGGAATAACAATTCGAGAAGTTTTAAATCCATGCTTCTTAAATTTTGAATCAAATAGAGTTCCGCATTTTTGACAATGAGTCGGTTGATACGAGAGGATTCCTTTAAAAATAAAGCTAGTAATTCCGTTTAATTTAACTTCTTCAAGCGAATCTTCAAGAAACGTAATGTTTTTATCTTTAATATTTAAAAGTTTTCTAGTAAAATATGAGTGAGACATCAAATCTTATCCTTTCAATATTGTTTTAGCCGATAACATTGTAACAGGATTGAGACTTGAGGTCTCTTTTTTTTTGATGCCATGAAAAAAGTGCTGCTTAATCAGCAACACAAATATTATAGAACCAAAATTTAAAGATTGTATATATATCAAGTATCATAAAAAAATTACTAGCGTAGTAGATGACTATAAAAAAGAAAAAGTTTCCTATATACTACATAAACAAGGTATTTTATATAAATGATGATTTTTTTCATAATTTTCCATATTTTTTCATCTTAATAAGTTAATATTATTAAAGGAGAGTGGTGTATTATGGAATTAATAGAAATTATGAAACAGATTAAAAATCAGGAATTAATTTTACCTGATTTCCAGAGAGATTTTGCCTGGTCAAAAAATCAGCAAAAAGATTTACTTAGTTCGATACTTTTAGGACTTCCTATTGGTAGTATTCTATTACTCGAAGGAAAAGATGATGATTTTTCAAATAAGAAAATAGGTTATATTAATAATAGTGAAGTTCCAAAAGAAAAGTGCCTCTACTTGTTAGATGGGCAACAAAGATTAACTACATTATACTCATCTTTAAATGATTTATTTTGTAATGAAGATGAGTGGGTAGAGGTAATGAAGGGAGTGTATAATAATTTAAAAACTAGACTATTATTACGAATGGATACTAATCCAGATGAGAAAGACATATTTGGATACAACGAATTAGTATTTAAAGAGTCGAATATGAAAAAATATGAACCAACAGATTTAGAATCAAGATTAATTCATTTACAAATTGGATATGGTGAAAAAAAGTTAAAAGAATGGTATAATCCTGGTTATATCTTTGAAAAAGGGAGTAATCCATTAGATACACAAAATAAAGTAATAGAAGAATATGCTAATTTAAAATGCATACCATTAAATGAATTTTTTAATTATATGTGTCCAGAAGATGAATCCCTTCCAATGTTAAAACTCATTCTAAAGAAAATAGCAACTAATCGCAGTGATTATCTATCTAATAAATACAGACGTGATAATGAAAATACGATAAAATTTTTACATAATGTTGAACCCAATATCGAGACATATTTAAAACTAAATAATGAACGTGAAATTGATACAGCGTGGAGAACACTTGCACTAAGTTGGGTTGATAGCATATGTAATTATTTTTCAAAAGTATTAACTATGAAAGTTCATGGAATTAAATTAAAAGAAGATGAGGTTGCAAGAGCAGTAATCATATTTGAGACTTTAAATAGAGGTGGAACAAAACTTAGTAATTTTGATTTAGTCGTTGCTCGAGATGCTCGTAATAAGGAAACAATTTCATTAAATAATTTTTTAAGAATTGCATTAGACGAAGAATTATTATTACCTGATAAATTAGTGAGTAATATTTATCATGATATAAAACCTTCTAGCATATTAATCTCCTTTATGGTTATTAAAGATGATAAAATTTCAGAAATTATAAAAAAACAATTTCTGAATGTACTTTCTATAATTTGTGAACAAAAGGAAATGGTTAAAAACTCTGATGTCATTAAAAATATTAATTTAAAAACTGACGTAATTTCACAAGGAAAAATATTGAATTTAACTCAAATGCAAATTAAAGAAAATAGAGATAGAGCAATTATCGGAATAAAAAGAGCTTGTGCATTTTTACAAGTCAGATGTGGTGTAACAACTATTGATGAGTTAAATTATAAATTAATGATTTTACCTCTCGCTTGTACTTTAATGGATGATGAAATATGGGAAGGAAAAGTTTATCTTGATAGATTAGAAGCATGGTACTGGCATGCAATCTTTTCAGGACAATATAAAAAATAATCAAAATGAACAATCTATCAATGATGTAAATGATTTAATCAATAATTTAAAAACAGATAAATTTTATGACTTTATTAATACAGAAAATCTTTTTAATGTTAAAGATTATTGCACCAAAGAAATATTATTAAGGAAATCTGATTTTGCAATTCCTCCTAGTTTTCATAAAGGAATCTTACAATATGTATTAAGTTGTAATCCTAAAGATTTCATTAGTGATGAAAGACTAACTGCATGGGATATATCTCAAGGAAATATTATTGTTGATGACCATCATATTCGTCCATTGGCAGATGCAACGAACATTAAACAATCTAGTAAAAGTATTCGCGAAAAAAAATCTCATGTATTAAATAGTCCTCTGAATAGAACACTAATTCTCAGATCTTCTAATCAAAAAATAAGCTCAAAAACGCCTGCACAATACTTAGAATTCATTAACGAAAGTAATGCAAGAAATCACTGTGTAGATAAAAGCTGCTACACTTCGGTAGTAAAAGAGGATATGGAAAAAATTTATGAAGCAGAGCTCGAAAATAGATTTAAATTACTTTCTCATACAATTAAAACTGAATTAGATATACTAATTGGGAAATAGCGTCAAAAATTCATATTACATAATTATAATAAAGGGGAACCCGTATGACTACCAAAAAATTAGGATTCGGCTTTATGAGGTTACCGGTTTTAGGGGAGGGGGATATCACCAACGTTGATTATGAGCAAATCAATGAGATGGTGGATACCTTTTTAAATCGTGGATTTACGTATTTTGATACGGCGTACATGTATCATCGTTATATGAGCGAGAGCATTTTGAAAAAGACGCTGGTTGAGCGTCATCCACGTGATTCATATACAGTGGCAACGAAGATGCCAACCATGTTTTTAAAAGTTGAAGAAGATTTAGAGCGTATCTTTAACGAGCAACTTAAAAAAATCGGCGTTGTTTATTTTGATTATTATTTGTTGCACTGCCTAAATGTTGAAAACTATGTCATTTGTAAGAAACTAGATGCCTTTACCTTTGTTCAACGTAAAAAAGAAGCGGGACAAATTAAGAAAGTGGGGTTCTCCTTTCATGATACGGCTGACGTGCTCGATGAAATTTTAACGGCTTATCCGGAAATGGACTTTGTCCAGCTCCAAATCAATTATCTCGATTGGGAAGATGAACAGATTCAATCACGTAAATGTTTTGAGGTCGCGCTTAAACATCAAAAAGACATTATTGTCATGGAACCGATTAAAGGTGGGACATTGGCCCAAGTTCCAAAACCGGTTGAAGCGTTGTTTAAAGGAGTCAATCCACAGAATTCAGTGGCATCATGGGCTATTAGATATGCGGCAAGTCTTCCTAACGTGATGATGGTACTAAGTGGGATGTCAAATCTTGAACAAATATTAGATAACACAGCCTACATGCAAAACTTCGTGCCCTTTAATGAGGAAGAATTTAAAATTGTTGAGACTGCCACTCAAATCATTCAAAACCAAGACTTTATCCCCTGTACGAATTGTCAGTATTGTGTGGAAGGATGCCCGAAAAAGATTGCCATTCCATCGTATTTCATACTTTATAACAGTGATACCACGCAAAAAGAAGCTTATCTCAATTACACCAAAACACATGGCAAAGCATCAGACTGTATTGGTTGTAAAAAGTGTGAGCGCATGTGCCCACAACATCTCCCAATCATTCAATACCTAAAAGAAATCACTAAAACATTTGAAGATTAAATCGAGAAAATCAGGTCGTAATGAGACGGCTTGATTTTTTATTTATTTTAAAAACACCTCTTGTCTTAGAGTTAACTTTAAGTGTTATAGTAATCATAAAGTCATCCAAATACTGAGATGTGGATTAACTAATCACCCTGTTAAGTCTCTGATTATTTAAGTTGTTGATGGCGATGATTGGATAGAAAAGTAGGAGGAATCACTAATGGCCTGTCATTATATTGCAAAATTAAGTGAACAAGTTGAAAGAGAGCACGTTAGATACAATAATCGTTATGGTCTAGCGATTGCTGCAGATGTTTATAAAGTGAAAAACCTTGATTTAAGCAAGAAACATCCAGCTCTGATCGTTGGAGCTCCTTATGGTGGTGTCAAAGAACAAGGCCCTTGTGTGTATGCCAATGAACTAGCAAAGAGAGGATTTGTTGTGCTAACTTTCGATCAATCCTTTATGGGAGAATCAGCTGGAGAACCTAGAAATGTTTCATCACCTGAAATTTTCACCGAAAATTTCAGCGCAGCAGTCGATTTTCTTGGAACTAAACTTTCGTATGTGGACCGTGAAAAGATCGGTGCCATTGGAATCTGTGGATCAGGTGGATTTGCGTTATCTGCTGCACAGATCGATACTAGAATTAAAGCAATTGCAACCTGCAGTATGTATGTCATGACATCAGCAGTACGTGATCTGTTAGATAAGCAGCAATTAGAAGAGACGAAGCAAAAATTATCGTTGAAGAGATGGGAAGATTATGAGAAAGGATATCCAGAATACATTCCATTTTTCCCAGAAGAAGCCTTAGAGGTCGTACCAGCAAATCTGCAAGAGCCGACGGCAGAATGGTTTAGATTCTATGCCACTAAAAGAGGGCACCATCCAAACGCAAGAGGTGGCTTTACGACAACCAGTGATTTAGCTTTCTTAAATGCCGATTTAACAGCCTTTGTTCATGAAATTTCTCCAAGACCAATTCTATTAGTGATCGGAGATTGTGCACATTCTAAATTCTTCTCAGAAATGATCTATGAGAAAGCCTTAGAGCCAAAAGAACTCTATGCCGTAAAAGATGCTGAACATATTGATTTATATGATCGAGTCGATCGAATTCCATTTGATAAGTTAGAAAAATTTTTTAAGACAAATTTGAAATAAATTCACCAAAACACCGAAGATAATAATTAGAATAGATTTCAATTGATGAGTCGCTCATCAAATTTAAAAAGAAAGAAGGAGAAATAATGTTAGGAAACTTTACATATTGTAACCCAACCAAACTGTATTTTGGAGATCAATCACTTCATAATCTAAGTACTGAGCTTGAGAACTATGGTTCAAATATTTTACTTGTCTACGGTGGTGGATCAATTAAGAAAAATGGTATTTATGATGAGGTCATTAATATTTTAAAGGATAGTGGAAAAAATATTGCAGAAATACCAGGGGTTATGCCAAATCCAACGATTTAAAAACTTCGCGAGGGTGTAGCCATCGCAAGAGATCATAAAGTAGATTTAATTTTAGCTGTCGGTGGGGGTTCAGTATGTGACTATTCCAAAGCGGTCTCGGTTTCGATTCACTGTGATGAAGATCCATGGGATAAATACTTTATCCGTTTTGAAGATGTGAGCTGTGAAATCGTACCGGTTGGATGCGTTTTAACAATGGTTGGAACAGGTTCTGAAATGAATGGTGGAACTGTTATTACAAATCATGAACAAAAACTAAAGATTGGTCATGTCTTTGGTGAAAATGTTAATCCGAAATTCTCAATCTTAAATCCAAACTATACCTTAACACTTCCAAAAACACAAATGGTGGCAGGTTTCTATGATATTATGAATCATATTTGTGAACAGTATTTCTCAGGAGCTGATGACAATACAAGTGATTATATCAGTGAAGGTTTAATGAAATCGTTAATTCATTCAAGTCGTATCGCCATTCAAGATCCAAATAATTACGAAGCAAGAAGTAACATTATGTGGACGTCAACATGGGCACTCAATACGTTAGTAGCTAAAGGAAAATCAACCGACTGGATGGTTCATATGCTTGGGCAAGCGGTTGGGGCTTATACCGATGCCACTCATGGAATGACGTTATCAGCTGTATCTTTAGCCTATTATCGATATATCATGCCATATGGACTCGATAAGTTTGTCAGATTTGCGACTAACGTGTGGGATGTTAAAGTAGAAGGAAAAACAAAGGAACAAGTCGCAGCAGAAGGACTTAATGCAATGGAAAACTGGATGAAAGAACTTGGTCTAGCGATGAATATCACGGATCTTGGTGTGACAGACGAGATGCTAGAAGGACTTGTTCATTCAACAATTATTCTTCCAGGTGGATACAAAACGCTAACACCTGAAGAAATTTCAACTATTTTTAAAGAAAGTATGTAATGATTCGCACTTGTTGGACATAATGTTAATGTCTGATAAGTGCTTTAATAGAGAGATGAAAAGGAGAGAGTCATGGAATATATTGAGCTAAATAATGGAGTACGAATGCCACTATTAGGACTTGGAACCGTTAATCTACAGGGAGATAGCGGGATTGAAGTTATCAAGAAGGCGATTGAAGTCGGCTATCGCTTAATTGATACAGCAAGAATGTATCATAATGAAGAGACAGTCGGACAAGCGATTATCAAAAGGGGTATTGACAGAAACGAGCTATTTATCACCACAAAGCTATGTCGTAGTAGCAATAGTTATGAAAAAGCGAAAAGAGATATTGACGATTCATTAAAAAAATTACAACTTGATTATGTTGATCTATTGTTAATTCATGAACCTTATGTTGAATCGTATGAGATGTATCAAGCGATCAAAGAAGCCTATCAAAGTGGAAAAGCAAGAGCCATTGGAATTTCAAATTTTAATCAGAAGTGCTACCGTGAATTTATTGAAACGTGTGGCGTGATTCCAGCTGTCAATCAAATGGAGTCCCATGTTTATTTCACACAACATGAGTTACAAGTAGAACTTGAAAAGCATGGAACTAAGATGCAAGCATGGAGTCCTTTGGCTAATGGGAAAAAGAATTTACTCAACGAACCGATTCTTGTAGAACTCGCAGAGCAATATCATAAAACACCGGCACAGATTGCACTCCGTTTTCTAATCCAGAATGGGGTATCAGCCATTCCAAAAACAACCAGTGAACACAGATTGAAAGAGAATCTTTCTATTTTTGACTTTAACCTATCAAAGGATGAACTAGAAAAAATTAGGACACTGGATGAAAAAGTGTCTATAACAGATTGGTATCGCTCAGATTGGTTTTAATCGTCATATCAATCATGTCATTAAATGATAGGCTAAAATAAAAAAAAACAGCTCCATTTGGAGCTGTTTTTTTAGGCCATTTATTTCTGTTGTAATGAATCACAAATCATTTCAAGATGATCTGTAATCTGGAAGAATACGTGATAGAAATGTTCACGTTCAGTCTCGCTAAGGTTACTAGAAGCTTGGCTAACAGCCTCTGCTATCACCTGATTCAATTGTTTATTTATCTCATTACCTTCTGCTGTTAGCACCATTTTGGTACGATATTTGCGTCCTGAATCGATCTCAACCGGCTTGACTAATCCTTTTTCAGTTAAGTCCACCATCGTTCTTGAGACAGCCGCCTTATCTTCTATACAAAGTTTACATAGCTGAGTCGCTGTTAGTCCTTCTGGATTTTTACCGAGATAGTAGAGATACATCACATGGCTAGCTTTTAATCCCATACGTTCTGTTTCAGTAAGCTTGATTTTTTGGATACACTTATACGCCTTGGTGACAGATGTTGTAAATGCCTCGAATCGTTCAATCAGATCAATCATAATCATATCCTACCTTTAACTTTTGATAAGACGTTTGTAAAGACATCGTCCCTTTTTTGTGATTTAAGAACTTCATAGAAGTAGAAGGATAAACAAATAGAGAAAATGCAAGTAAAAACTGTGCCGGATAATAGGTCCCAAGACATAAATAACCGGCTACTGGAAGATCTGCAAATGACTTTAACATGAGCATGAAATCTGAAATGAAGAATAAAAGACTTCCGATTACAATGATAAGATTTGTCATGTTCGTTTGTCGAAGTGAATTTGAAATGGCTTTACCTAACATAAATGAAATGATGACCGCGTAGACACCACAAACACCTTGCATTAAAGCCCCTCCAAAATTCAAAAATGGAGTAAAGAAAATCACCATTAAGGAAATGAGTGAAATCATCATCCCCCATAGGAAATCTTTACGGTTCATTTTATCTAACATACAATAAGAGGCAAAATAAAAAACATGACCTAGTCCAAAGACGATGGTTCCCAAATAGAAATTAAGGTTAATGAGAATATCTCCTAACATCGCAATCGTTAACGCAATGATCATCCAGATTGGAAATTTTAAATTCTCCTTATTTTTAATGCAATACATCAGATTAATTAGTCCTGTGATAACAAACAAAAGACTGGCAATCGCCTTAACTAATAATCCGTTACTAGTCATGTAAAACATATCAAAAATCAATATAAATGTTAGCATGATAACATTTGTGACTACAAATAATTTTTTCATCGTTATTTCCTTTCAATTCAACTAAACAATTTTGTTGATTTATCAACAAACAAAAATTTAACACGAACTTGTTGAGTTGTCAACAAATTCAAAATCTCCCTTCATTAAATAACAATGATCTCTATTTAAAAATCAAACCAGAATCATTCATTTCATGCGGTAACTTGTCACAGAAAACATTTCATCATGAGGAGTTCATGAACTGAATAAAGTCAATTTAGAAAAAACGATGAGAAAAGCTCAACTAAAGTTCACTTGATAGCTTGACTTGAAGTGAACTCCAAGACGTATAATCCACTTAGAAACACAAAAAGACAAATGGGAGGAAAACGATAATGGAATATACAAAATTAGGAACTACCGATATTACGATTTCACGTCTTTGTGCAGGATGCATGAGTTTTGGGGATTCCAATACTAATTTTCATTCGTGGACGTTAAATAAAGAAGAAAGTGAAAACTTGGTGAAGCGTGCACTCGATTTAGGAATTAATTTCTTTGATACAGCAAATGTTTATTCTGCCGGAACAAGCGAGGAATATCTCGGACGTGCCATCAAACATAATGTCCCACGTGATCAAGTTGTCTTAGCCTCAAAAGTTTATTTTAATGAGGGGCACTTGAAGAAAGAGGCCATTCACCGTGAAATTGACGGCACATTAAAACGTTTAGGCACTGATTATTTAGATTTATATCTCATTCATCGTTTTGATTATGAAACACCAATGGAAGAAACAATGGAAGCTTTAAATGAACTGGTAACATCAGGTAAAGTGCGTGCTATTGGCGCTTCTGCCATGTATGGCTATCAATTTCATAACTTACAACTTGTAGCAGAAAAAAATAACTGGGCAAAATTTCAATCGATGCAAAATCATTACAATTTACTCTACCGAGAAGATGAACATGAACTAATTCCAATTTGTAAGCAGATGAATGTTTCACTCACACCGTATAGTCCACTGGCAGCGGGAAGATTAAGTCGTTTAGAGTGGAAAAGCGACAGCTTGCGTAGTCAAACTGATAAAATAGCTGTTTCAAAATATGATTCGACTGCAGAAAAAGATCATGAAATTGTCCTACGTGTCCATGAACTTGCACAACAACATGAAGCAAGTATGACTCAAATTGCGCTTGCTTGGCAACTAGCAAAAGGTGTCGCATCACCCATTATCGGTGCCACAAAAGAAAAATACTTTGATGATGCAGTCGGAGCCTTTAACGTAAAGTTAACTCATCACGATATCGCTTATTTAGAAGAATTATATCAGCCTCATAAAATTGTGGGAGCCATTTAAGAAGAGAAAGAGGAAAAGCCTAAATGAATGAGATCATGATCTTGTATCAAGACCTTGCTTCTTAATCTTTCTTCATGATCATCCATTCAAAAGCCAATCGACGCGACTGGTGTTTCTCCAAGTCAAACGTCTATTAAAAACATTTTAAACGTCAATGGTTTGCTAGAGGAGTAACAGCCTCTTATTTCCATAGACGATAAAAAACTTAAGCCAGCCATGACTAGCATAAAGATAGGATATGTTTAATTATTGTTTATTTTAGGTCTTGCATTGAAGTTTACTCCAAGTGTTACAGTAATCATATCCTATTCATCAGATAAGGTTATAGATTGATAGGATACTAGAGGAGGAATGAATGATGGGGAAAACATTAATTGCGTATTTTTCACGTAAAGGTGAAAACTATGTCGCGGGACAAATTCGCCATTTAGAAAAAGGAAATACTAAAATCGTAGCAAAAAAAATTCAAAACCTCATCGGAGGCGATTTATATGAAATCAAACCAGTCATACCGTATGCTGATGATTACGATACGTGTATTCAACAGGCGAAACAAGATTTAAATGAAAATAAGCGCCCCCTAATTGCAACACCGCTTCCAAATCTTGAAGGATATGAGACGATTTATATTGGCTACCCAAATTATTGGGGGACGATGCCGATGCATGTGTTTACCTTTTTAGAGGAACAAAACTTAAAAGATAAACATATCAAACCTTTTTGTACACACGAAGGTAGTGGAATGGGGCATAGTGAATCCGATTTAATTCAAATTTGTCAGGATGCTTATCTTGAAAAAGGTTTAGCAATTATCGGTTCAAACGTTTCAACTTGTGATGACTTACTACGCAGATGGGTATAGGAGGAAATAAGATGGCTATTTCAGACTTTGCCAAAGAATATCATGAAAAAATGTTTCCAAATTTCGAATCTAATCTAGCTAAAACAGATGCAGACTTGGTAGAGATTTTTAATAACTTTGCCTTCGATGAGGTGATCAATCAAACGAAATTAGATGATCAGACACGGATGATGGCTATATTGGCTTCATTAATTGGATGCCATGCGATTGATGAATTTAAAATTATGCTATTGGTAGCCTTAAACTTAGGTGTGACGCCTGAAGTCGTCAAAGAAATCGTGTATCAAGCCGTACCTTATGTTGGAATGGGGCGTGTTTATCCATTTTTACATGCCACAAATGAAATATTCGAGCTTTCAAATATTTCATTACCTTTAGCAAGTGCAAAGACAACAACACCTAAAACCCGCCTATAAAAAGGAATTGAAGCACAAGTTGAGATTTTCGGCAATCATATGTCTGAATTTTACAAATCAGGACCCGCGGAAACGAAACATATCAATTACTGGTTAGCTACTAACTGCTTTGGAGATTATTACACACGACGTGTCTTAGATTTAAAACAACGTGAAATGCTGACCTTCTGTTTTTTAGCAGCGCTTGGAGATTGTGAACCTCAATTAACGAGCCATGCTGTCGCAAATATGAGGATTGGAAATGATAAACTATTTCTAATTGATATTGTCTCAGCCTGTTTACCGTTCATTGGATATCCACGAAGTTTAAATGCGATTCGCTGTATCCAACAAGCGTCAAAATAAAAGGAGGCATATAAATGAATCAAGATAACATGATTTTTGAAATGGGAAATCCACTTCCCGAAATGTTTAGTCAATATTTTATTGGCAAAGCCTATTTAAACATGCTAACAACAGAAGGGGTTCCTATTGGAAATGTGACCTTTGAACCAGGATGTCGTAATAATTGGCACATTCATCATAAAGGCGGGCAAATTCTATTAGTCACATCGGGACGTGGCTATTATCAAGCATTTGGTGAAGCCCCAAGAGAATTGCATCCTGGCGACGTGATCCAAATCCCAGCCGGAGTTAAACATTGGCACGGCGCAGCACCCGATAGTTGGTTCTCTCACCTTGCAGTCGAAATTCCCGCAGAAGGTAGCTCAAATGAATGGTGTGAACCTGTGAGCGATGAAGAGTATAATCACCTGAAATAACTAATCTAAAATCATGTGAGAGAAAAGTTAATATTTTTAAGATAATTCCGAGGAAATCGGGCACTTTTTCACTGTTTCGCTAAAATAATCTAATCTCTTCCTGTCATTTGTCTTCTCATATTTAAAAGAATCTTTCTTTTCTCATTTTTGTCCTTCAAACCAATTGTTTCACTATATTTCATTCAAAGTGAGCGCGAATGTGTATTTCGTGTTAAAATATGGATATCATTTGATGAATTAGGGTGAGACAGATGAATAAAATTCAAATTATTTCCTTTATTAAAGAAGAGGAGTTAACCATTAAGGCAACTGAAATGTTCGTCACAAAAGAAATAAAACAAGAGAAAAAGCGATATTATCGGATTGCTGATCACTTCATTGAACTGATTTATCTCGATTTAAACTGCTTAAGTGAAATTTCAAATCTGCCGTTATCAAAAGCGACTCAACGGATCCTATTATTAAAAGAAATCACATTTGAGCTCGAACAGCGAATCTATTCCATACTTCAAACTAAAGATATTTTAATCTTTACCGGTCATTTATCAGAGCATTTATCCATTTTTCCAACTATTATTAAGTTTGAAGAGCTAACGTCTTCAAAGAAATTGAATTTAAATCTTTTGATTTACTTATTAAATCAAAGCAACCTGTTATCAACGTTAAAAAGTCACCATTCCAGTCTATTTTTGCTTACGGGTGAGACGACAGAAACTGAATTAGTCTCGACTATTGTCACCCAAACATTAAATCAACTCTCACAAATTGAAACAGCACAAAGGCTTAAATTATACCTTTTTACTCCCTTTGAGTTAAGTTTAATCGATTTAGCAGATATTGAAGATCCAATTAATGAGTATCTGATGAATCCTTTGTTTGAAATTGAACAATTTAAAAACGTTAATCAAGATTATCAAATCTGTTATGCAGTGGTTGCATTGAATTAAAAATCCCTTCTGATGGTAAGTCAGAAGGGATTTTTTTATGAATGTAGACTATAAAAAAAACAAATTATACATCAGATTGTTAAAAAATTCACTTAAATAACTTCAATAATTATTAAAAAACTTCAACAAATTGTAGAACCTTGTCGAAACTTATACAATGTTTGTGAGCAAATAAACAAAGGCTTAAAAAGTAAAACGATATATAAAGGAGTAGACGTATGTTAGAAATCATCAAAAGCACATTAAGCGATAACGCCATTTTAGGTGCTATTTTCTCATCAGTTTCAATTATCCTTTTAGGATTTTATTTACGAAAACGAAACATGATTAATTCAACCGCTTCTAAAATGTTAACAAAGGTTGTCTTAACTGTCTCTTTACCCGCGTTAGCCTTCACTTCTTTTATGAAAGATATCAACGGTGAACAATTGAAACAAGGGATGAGCATGTTAGTATGGGGATTTGCCATTTATCTAATCTTAATTCCATTAACAAAAATCATGTTTGCAAAAGTTAAAGGGGATAAGCAAGATGTTTATCGCGTTTTAACAATCTTTGGTTCGACGACTTTCTTCGGAACACCGATTGTAACCGCAGTTTACGGAGCCGTTGGAACAATGTATTCTAACATCTTTAATATTGCTTACCGAGTATTCTTATACTCTTACGCTTTTATTAAAATGTCAGGAACAAAAATGGATAAAGAAAACTTCAAGAAAAATATGAAAGAAATCTTCTTAAATCCAATTATCTTAGCAACCTTCTTCGGATTATTTATCTGGTTATGCCAAGACATGCTGCCTCAAGTTAACGTCACAGTGAACGGAGAGGTTAAACAATATGCCTTCTTACGTCTTGATCAAACGTTACCTTGGTTCTATAAAGCACTAGATTATTTAAAAGCATTAGCGTCACCACTTGCTTGGATTTCAATTGGGGCCACTTTAGCAGAAGTTCCATTCAAAGATGCTATCTCTCAAAAAGATGCATGGGGATATAGTTTCATTAAAGTTTTATTCATTCCAGTCATTAACTTAGTTTTATTAGTTCTTGTCAATCAATTTGGAATTCTTCCAGTTTCATTTGAAGGGATGGCAACAACAGTCATCATGATGGCAGCACCAACAGCAACAGTCGCAGCAGCCTATGCCATTAACTATGACCGTGAAGCATTATTTACCTCAAACTGTTCATTACTATCAACAGTCGTTGCCGTTATCGCCATGCCAATTTGGATCGTGGTGTTAGAGCTAATTAAAACACTAGGATTATTCTAAGAGAGATTTGATTATTTAACCTTAATACCCAAAAAGGAGAAGATGAAAATGACTAAATTAGTATGTTATGGAGTACGAGAAACTGAAGTTCCTTTCTTCCATGAAATCAATAAAAAATTTGGATATGATCTTAAATTAGTAACACTTGGACTAAATCATGAAAATGTGAAAGAAGCCATTGGAGCTGAAGCAATCATGGTTCGCGGGAACTGTAAAGCAGATCGTCAAAACTTAGAATTATTAAAAGCAAATGGATTAGAATACCTCTTAACTCGTACGGTAGGATTTGATCATGTTGATTTAGATGCGGTTAAAGACTTAGAGTTAAAATGTGCTCGCGTGCCAGGTTACTCACCAAATGCTATTAGTGAGTTAGCTGTTTCTTTATCAATGATGTTATTACGTCATACAGCATATACGGTTAATCGTACAAGTCAAACAAACTTTACGATTGATCCATTCATGTTCAGTAAAGAGGTTCGTAACTGTACCGTAGGAATTATTGGAGCAGGAAAAATCGGTTTAACGACAGCTCAACTATTCAAAGGGTTAGGAGCTAATGTGATTGCTTATGATGTGTTCCAAAGTGACGTGGCAAAAGAAATTGTTGAATTTAAAGATTTAGATGCTGTCTTAGCAGAGTCTGATGTGATCTCAGTTCATATGCCATATATTAAAGGGGTAAACTATCATATGATTAATGAAGAGTTTATCGCTAAAATGAAAGATGGAGCCATTTTAATTAATACGGCTCGTGGTGAGATTCAAGATATTGATGCGATTATCAAAGCAGTTGAATCTAATAAATTAGGTGGATTTGGTACGGATGTTTTAGAAGGGGAATCTGCTGTCTTCTTTAAAGATTTCAAAGGCGCTGCTTTAGAAAATCCTTCATTCCAAAAATTAATTGACCTTTATCCTCGTATTTTAGTGACACCACATATCGGATCATATACCGATGAGGCGTTAACAAACATGATCGAATATTCTTATGAGAATTTAAGAGATTATTTAAATGAAGGAACATGCAAAAATAGCATTGCCTAATCATTCAAAGTATATTGTCACACGTGATGTGACAATATGCTTTTTTTTGTGAATATTAAAGTCTGAATCCTCAAAGGATAATAAAAGATAAAATTTCATAGCGAGTGTGATGATGTCATGAAAAAGCAATGAACGTTTAAAACTAAAATCATTTTATGGACACTTAGTATAACGTCCATTCCCTTGATTATTTCATATCTTATTTTTCTTAATTCTAAGTTACACGACTTTGATGAAAAGATCAAAATGTCTCTTCAAGAAACTGGATTTAGTATGGCACATAGTGTCCTCATTAAAGAGAAATTAATCACTCATGACAATGATGGTAGCATTCAAAAGTATACGTTAGATTTTATTGAAAACTTGAATAATGTGGATTTAATCGTCGTAGCAGATATGAATGGAATCAAATACTCCCACTTAGATGAAAGTCAAATTGGCCAAGTCTATGTCGGCTCTGATAAACAAAAAGTATTAGCCACTGGTGAAAGATACTTTTCTATTATGGAGGGATCTCAAGGGAAGACGCTCAGATGGTTTGAGCCTATTTTTGATGAACAACAGCAAATCGGTTTTGTCATGGTTGGAAAATATTATCGTGATATCACGGTGGCTAATACCGACATCATGCGTAATTATGTTTTACTTTGTCTAAGTGTGATTGGATTGGCAGGAATTGGGGCTAAATTCTTTTCATCAAGCATTCAAAAACGCATGCTTAATATGGAGCCTGAAGAAATTGCGAGGCTATACCGTCAAAAAAAGATTATCATTGAAAGTGTAGCAGATGGTATTATCGCCTTAGATGCTTCGCAACAAGTGATTGAACTCAATAACCGTTGTAATATGATGATTCCAGATTTTAATGTCACTAGCTTAATTCAACGTCTAGAGCCTTACATCGATTCTTATACCGACTTTACGATGAAAGAATTCATTATCCAAGATAAAAGACTCTTTATAAATCTTCATCATCTCTTTCAAAATGAAGTATACTTAGGAAGCGTCATTACGTTAATGGATCGAAACAATATCCACGATATCGCAAAAGAAATCACTGGGATTGATGAAGTCATTAAAAATTTAAGAGTGACCATTCATGAATTCAAGAATAATTTACATGTCATCTTGGGTTTAATTCAACTCGATAAAGTGGAGGAGGCAAAATCATATATTTTAACCCTTCAACAAACTCGGGCGGAAACTGAAGTGAAGTTTCATTCGATTGAGGATCCTCTGATTAGAGCTTTACTTATGAGTCGGTCATTAGTTGCGAAAGAACGTCAAATCGAGTTTACCTTAACCGAAGAGTCCTTTTTATATCCCACTCATCAACGCATTACGGCTTATGATCTGGTGACCATTATTGGAAATTTACTCGAAAATGCCTTTGAGGCGTGTTCCTCTTTAGAAACCTCTTCGAAAAAAGTCGAAATTTCGTTGTACGAGGATGAGACTTCCCTTGAAATTCAAGTGAGAGATAACGGTGAAAAAATTAATCCAGCGTTTAAAGATAAACTATTTGAATCCGGTATTTCTACGAAGGGTGAACATCGTGGTATCGGTCTTTTTCTTGTCAAAAATCGAGTTGAATTATATCATGGTACAATTGAAATTGAAGATTTTGATGAAGAAAAAATATTCGTAATTATGATTAATAAGGGAGAGTATGATGGATAAAGTATTAATTGTAGAAGATGACCCAATGGTTGCCTTAATTAATAAACGTTATTTACAACAATTTAGACAGATAGAAATCTTTGGTCCTGTTATGTATGAAGAAGAGGTCTTATCCTACTTAGAAGCACAAAAAATTGACCTCATTATTATGGATGTCTTTCTTCCGAAAAAAAGCGGTCTAGAGATTCTTAAAACAATACGTGAAAAAGAATATACGGTGGATGTCATTATGGTCACTGCTGCTAATAGTTCAATGGAACTTAAACAAGCATTTGCCTATGGAGCGATTGATTACTTAGTTAAACCTTTTGAATCTATTCGATTTGAAGAAGCTTATAAAAAATATCAAAGTAAAAAAGGGTTACTGTTAAATCAAAAATCAATGACACAAAAAGAAATCGATGCTTTTATGAAAGCTTCATTGTCTCAACAGGTTGAAGAGTTACCGAAAGGATTAAATAAACGAACCCTAGAAAAAATTACACTCTTTTTAAAAGAACATCCCGATCGCATTTGGACGTTACGCGAGATTGCTAATGAAACAAAAATCAGCAATGTCACCATCAAAAAATATATGGATTACTTAGAGAGTCAAGATAAATTATATGTTCAAGCAACGACTGGAAATGTCGGAAGACCGGAGTTAAAATATTCAATTAAGTTATAAAAAGAGATTATCCTCTCCCCGTTCACATATAATAAAAGTAAGAACGAGGAGAGGGGAATTGGAATGATTTATAGCAAACATAAATACCTTGGTTTTCTAGGGCTACTTGCATTAATTGGGTTAAAAGGGTTTGTAACAGAAGAATACCTTTGGTTTTTATTCTTCCTCAATTACGGTTGGTTTACCTTTTTCTATGAAAACAGCCCCATTTATAAACGTCATTTAGACAAACGATTAAACAGCTAAATAAAAAAGATAAAAGGGAAACCGTCAGAATGGATAGTTTCCCTTTTATCTTTAAATGAGATTTTTGACCTAATATAGTCTCTTGGATGTTCTATCAAAAGGAGATTAATGTCACCTGATCCTAAGACCCAAGGTGTCTCTTTAACTGATGAATTATTTTATCCAATTCTTCTAATCAATGGGGTATAGCCGATGATATAATCGATTCGATTTAATAGATCCTCTGATAGTGTGATGGCGCTAGCTTGGACATTTTTCTCAATTTGTTCTGGTTTTGAAGCCCCAGTAATCACTCCACTAATACATAGACGTCGTAGAATCCAAGCCAGAGATAAGACGGGTAAGGAAATACCGAGTTCATGAGCGATTTGAAGAAGAGCTTCAACTTTTTCTAAGTTATCGTCTGTTAACATAGCATTTACTTGATTATATTTAAGCGTTGCACGCGAATCCTGAGGAATAGGCTCACTTTTACGATATTTCCCCGTTAATAAACCTTGAGCTAGCGGACTGAAAGGCACAATTCCAATACCGTATCGTTCACAAAGATCCATGATTTCATCTTCGATGTAACGGTCGAGCATATGATACTGAGGTTGTATCACTGAAAGAGGTCGAAGTCCCTTAGCCTCAATAATACTGATTGCTTCTGCGATTTGGGCTGCACTCCATCAGAAATCGCAAAATTAAATGGTAGTCTCGAGATGATTCAATATAAAATTGAGAATTACAAAAAAATCGGGATTTTTCATCTCGACGTGCCTAAGAATGAAGACTAAAGACTCATCTCGATGAATATCATGTAAAGAATGACCTATTAAAAGTCCTAGTTCCCATCCAACTTGGGCTTTTTTTATCACCTCTTGCTTTTTGAAGGAGCCTTTATTTAGTTTGTTTCTTATTAGAATTTTTTCACAAAATAAGATTCAAATTTAAATTAAAAGCATACAATATAGTATAAGAAATCTTTTATCAATCACTAGTTATTTTTTTATTTTACAATAAAAGCGCTTTAATAAAAAGTTTTATATGGTATAATCTAGAAAAAGGGTTTCATCATGTTTGAGGAGTGATGTGAGATGTGTGAGGTTGAGAATAATGTCAGAGTAAGCGTCAAAGGTCCAAAAGAAGAAATTGAAACGTATATTCAATGGTTAAAATGTACGCAAGAATATCAATTAAAGTCAGGTTTTGGAAAAAATATTCCCGCTTCTAAGTTATCTTTAACCGATTTTAACCTTGCAGAAGATTCATGGCAGTTTTCTAGTACCAATCTTAAGCATCAAATTAAAGCTTTTTATCGTTGGAATCTCAAAGAATTAAATTACCAAGTCAACTATATGGTTTATTACGGAACACATCCTTTAACAAATGGCACGCTATGCACGAATAAGGTAGAGGATTATCAAGACGGAATATTTCCTGAGCTCATGAAAGCCTTTAATCCCATTCCAGCAATGCTTGCTTGCAAATGTCCAAATCTTCAAATCGAGGTAACTTGGGGAAGTTATTATCTCGAAGAAAAATATCTAAATGATTCACTTGATGATGATCAGGCCATTTAAAACAGACGTGATATCTCGATTCAATGAGGTATCACTTTTTATGTTAAATTATTCCATAACGTGTTATAATAGGAACAAATTGAGATTCAGGGGGGATTAAAGTGGAGCAACGAACATTAACCGTAAAAGGGACGGGGCAAGCCTCGTTACCACCGGATACCATTCAACTTGATTTTGACTTAGAATCGAAAGCAGAAAATTATGATGAAACGATTAATTTAGCCGGAACACGACTTGAACAACTTCGTTCGTGTTTAGCTAACGTCGGATTTAGCAAATCTGATTTAGTGACGACAAACTTTTCCGTAAATACTGATTATGAAAGCGTCAAAAACGAAGAAGGTGAATACATTCGTGTCTTTAAAGGATACAGTGTCAGAAACAACTTAAAGCTCAGTTTCCCAATCGATACCCATCGTTTAGCTATGATTTTAGAACAACTCAGTGCATGTGAAGCCAATCCTGAACTATCCATCCACTTTTTATTAACAGACGATACCAAACTAAAAGAACTCTTGCTACAAGATGCGGTTGCAGATGCGACTCAAAAAGCCAATATTTTAGCTTTGGCAGCGGGAGTCAGACTTGATGATATATTAGCCATTACCTACGATTGGAGCAATATCGTCTATAGAAATCGTGAGATGATGTTAGAAGAAAGCGTTGCTTATTCAGCTGCAGCTATCGATATTCAACCAGATAATGTCAGTGCGAGTGACACGGTTACCATCGTTTGGGAAATTAAATAGGGGAGGGCCCATCTTTGAAAAGAACAATCAAACCCATCAGTGAAGCCTATTTAACGTGTTCATTAGATTTAGTTGAGACGGTCTTTACAGAGGCTAATGATGAAGAAGAAGGAAAAATGGTTCGATTATTAGTCGAAGAAATTAGGCATAAACGTTACCATATCCCTGAACTAGAATTAATCGCTCTTGATTCAAAGGATAATCTTATTGGATATGCCATGTTTTCAAGATTTCAGTTACAAGGACAATATGAACAGGAATTATTAATTTTGGCACCCGTTGCTGTGAAAACGTCATTTCAACGACAACATATTTCAAAAGAGTTAATTGAATACGGATTTGTTAAAGCCAAAGAAATGGGATTTAAAGCCGTGATTGTGGAGGGAAATCCACAAAATTATCGTTCAAGAGGATTTCAAACAGCAGTTAACTACGGGATTATGCCTGGAAAAAGCGTTCATTTACCTGCCATCGAGTGTCTAATGGTTAAAGAATTAGAAGAGGGGGCTTTAACCACCATGAAAGGGCTGGTAGAGTATGATGATTATGAAGCTTTAAAGTAGGCGTTTAGAATAGGAGATGTATGATGAATAAACACTTTTTATATGAAATGATTCAAACGGCTTCACCATCTGGCAAAGAATTCGAGTTACAGAAAAAAATTATGTCTTACATGCAAGACACCGTAGATGGTTTTGAAACGGATACCACAGGAAACGTTATGAGCATCTTAAATAAAGACCATGACTTTAAAGTCTTACTTGCCGGCCATGTCGATGAAATCGGGATGATGATTACGATGATTACATCAGACGGATTAGCTAAAGTAACAAACGTAGGCGGAATTCGTCCGGCTTTATATCTCGGACAAAAAGTTCGCATTCTGACCAAAAATGGCATTATCGGTGGAGTCGTCGGATATAATAATGACCTTCTTAAAAATAAGTCATTAGAAACAAAAGACTTATTTATTGATTTAGGCGCAACTTCAAAAGAAGAAGCACTTAAAGTGATTGCGCCTGGTGATTATGTTGTAGCAGATACAGATTATCTTGAGTTATTAAACAACAACTTAGCCGGACGAGCACTTGATAATCGGTTAGGGGCTTTTATTGTGATTGAAGCACTGCGTCGTGCAAAAGAGTTAGGAACACGCGTTGGAGTCTACAGTGCCACCACAGTTGGTGAAGAAACGACGATGCGTGGAGCGGTATGGGCAGCTAAAAGGGTAAAACCAGCCCTGGCTTTAATCGTCGATGTAACGTTTGCAACCGATTATCCAGGAACCAATCCGGAAGTAACGGGTGAAATTAAACTCGGTGGTGGACCGGTTTTATGTCATGGATCCATCATTAATAACCACCTAAATGATGCCCTGATTAATATCGCCAACCGTTTAAATATGCCGATTCAATTTGAGATGGCACCCGGACGTACGGGAACTGATGGAGATCGTATTCATTTTCAAAATGATGGCGTCCCATTAGCACTCATCTCAATCCCACTTCGTTACATGCATTCAGGAAGTGAAGTTTGTCATTTAAACGACGTTGAACAAATTATCGAGTTAATTGCACATTTCTTAGCCGAACTTCAACCTTGTTTTAATTTATCACCATATGCATAAAGAGAGCACTCGCTCTCTTTTTTTAAGGGAGGATTGACATGAATTTTAGAGGGACGATTTCAATCAAAAAAGAAAAAAGCATCCTTTTTAAACAATCTTATGGCTATGCTGATGTTGCCAATCAGCGAAAAAATCAACGTGAGACTAAATTTGCGACAGCCTCAGCGGGTAAAGTTTTTGTTGCGGTCGGTATTTTACAATTGATCGAACAGAAAAAACTTCACTTTGACGATACCATCGGACAGATTCTAACGATTGATTGGCAACAAATTGATACAACGATTACGATCCGCGAATTATTGACTCATACCTCGGGAATTCCCGATTACTTTGATGAGTCAGTTATGAGCGATTACGATGAGTTGTGGACAGATTATCCTAACTATAAAATTAGGTCATCTCAAGATTTAATCCCCTTATTTATTCACAAACCTATGATGTATCCACGGGGAGCGAAATTTCAATATAATAATACCGGCTTTGTGGTGCTTGGCTTAATCATTGAAGCCATCACACATCAGTCTTTTGATGAGTATTTAAAACAGCATGTCTTTAACGTCGCTCAGATGCCCTCTACTGGTTACTATGAGCTAGATTGCCTACCTGCAAACTGTGCCAATCATTATGTGTATGATGAAAAACGGCAACGCTATGTGACGAATATTTATAGCGTTGATGTAAAAGGAACAGGGGCGGGAGGTGCTTTTACAACGGCAGATGATATTGAAGCCTTCTGGGAAGCGTTGCTTGGGTATCGCCTCTTATCAAAAGAGATGACAGATGAGATGCTTCGTGTTCAAGCTGGAAATGATCAAGATCATTATGGCTATGGGATTTGGTTAACAGAGGAGAGCATTCCGTATTTTTGTGGAAGTAATCCTGGCGTTAGTTTTATGTCTTCCTATGATGTAAACACTAAAACAATCGTCACACTTTTTAGTAACTTTTCGGATAATGTTTGGTCTTTACATCGTGAGATTCGAGAATCATTATCATGAGAAAAAGACGGATATGAATTAAAGATCATCCAAATCTCACATCCCCCTATTCAAGAGGTCGGTTCCTTAGAGGGGCAAGTCCTCAAACAATTAAAAAAAATCAAACCGGATTTGATTATGATAACGGGAGATTTAGTGAATAATGCCAGGTTTAATGACGTTGACGTTTTATCCTTTTGAGAATCATGAGTATGCCATTTTGAATCGAAAATCCAGGAAGCAGGCGTTGTGTTGCTTTGAAATAACAAGATAGTACTTACAAAAGGGAAGACGCGTATTGAATGAATCGGTGTCAATGATTCCAATTTAATGAAAACCCAAGAAATGGAGGAAACCTTGAACGCGAAGGGGAATCCGGATGCATTTAGTATTTTAATGTCACACCGACCTGAATATTTAAAGCTGTATGAGGCCTATGACGTTGATTTGGTTTTTTCGAGTCATGCCCATGGAAGACAATTTCTGTTTCCTCTGATGGGAGGATTAATTGGACCAAATCAAGGGTTATTTCCCCTCTATACAGCAGGTGTTCACCAAATAAAAAGCACAAGCTTAGAGATAAGTCGTGGCATTGAAAACAGCCTCATTCTCATTCGTTTTTACAATCAACCGGAACTAGTTTTAATCCTATTATCCTCAGATCCTAGCTTTTTTCAAAAAAACGTCAGACAATATTCGACTTTTCTTAAAAAAAGTTCTTGCAACTATTTTTAAATCGTGCTATTATTTAAGTCCGGAAATAATTAAGTTTATTTCCTACTCCAAATAGTTATAATTTACTTGTATAATTGTTAAGATATGGTTAACTAGTTTCTACCCGCGACCTTATATCTTGCGGACTACAAGTAAAAACTTTGTATGTCCTCATCATACAATCCTTTTTACTTGTTGAACACCGAAATGGCCTTCGGTGTTCTTTTTTTGATTAGAGAATAGATGAAATGCTTTCATATAAAAAGAACTCGTAAGGATTGAATAGATTCAAAATATTTCCAAACTTTTTTTCGATAAAAAAGTTGCATTTTAGATCATAGCGTGCTATTATTTAAGTCCGGAAATAATTAAGTTTATTTCCTACTCCAAATAGTTATAATTTACTTGTATAATTGTTAAGATATGGTTAACTAGTTTCTACCCGCGACCTTATATCTCGCGGACTACAAGTAAAAACTTTGTATGTCCTCATCATACAATCCTTTTTACTTGTTGAACACCGAAATGGCCTTCGGTGTTCTTTTTTTATGTCTAATTTTCAATTCTAGTTTTTTAAAAAGAAAATTCTGAATCATTAAAGGAGAAGGGTGAGGACTGAATCCTCTTCCTTTGAATTTTTATATCTAAAAATCAGCACCCACCCAAATATGAAATAAGGTAATGTTAAAATACGACATCAGGTCTTTTTATGCCGAAACTTGTAGAAACATTAAGCTGAGATTGTATGAAAAGACAGTATCTTTTTTGTGAGATTATTGGTAAAATGATAATACAAACGCTTTCTCGATAGAAAGCTTATTTAATCTGAAGACAGTTGAAGATATCAAACATATCTTGGGGATTCATATAGGGGGGATATAT
The DNA here is from genome assembly GCF_000191865.1 of Turicibacter sp. HGF1. Lineage (NCBI taxonomy): Bacteria > Bacillati > Bacillota > Erysipelotrichia > Erysipelotrichales > Turicibacteraceae > Turicibacter > Turicibacter sp. HGF1. The sequence continues at coordinate 5,167 of NZ_AEXQ01000030.1, read as the reverse complement.
TAATGGAGGATTTTTCACACAATCCATTAGCAACAAATCATGAAATTTTAGAAGGGATTATTCGATTAGTTCAATTCGATATATTATTAAATGATTACGTGGCATGGCTTGATTTTGAGGGGGATCGTGTCATTATTCCACGTCAAGAACTCGAATTGTATGAAATTAAAAGCACCTTAAATCATTATATCGGGATGAAAGTGCAATTTAAAATCATGAGTTATGACGAACAACGACGTGTTTACTTAGCTTCATGTAAAGAAATAAAAGAAGAACGTCGAAACGACATTATTGCTCGCTTAAAAGAAGGAGAGTCATTTGAGGCGACGATTACCAAAATTGTCTACTTTGGTGCCTACTTAATGATTGATGGCATTTCAGTTATTTTACGTAATCAAGACTTTTCAAATGACTACACAACCGTGGGGGATATTTATCATGAAGGGGATACGATTCTTGTTTCGTTATTAAAGGTGAATGATAATATGAAAATTAATGTTCAAGCTGTTGAAAAATATGAAACACAATCAAGTATTACCATTGAAGATTTTGAACCCCAAACCGTCGTTTATGGACTTGTTCGTAACGTTAAATCTTGGGCATGTTTTGTCAATATCGCCCCAAATTTAGATGCGATTTGTCCGGTTCCAACTTATTTTAATGTCAAAGAAGGAATGAAGGTAGCCTTCAGAATTAATCAAGTTCGATTAGATGAGGGCCGTGTCCGCGGAAAAATCATCAAAATCATTCATTAACCACAGGAATTACACCTCAATCGTGGAATTATATCACTATAAAATTCTAAAATATGATATAATCGTATCAATTAAGCGATAAAAGAATCGATTGGGGGTACTTATATGTTAGGTTGCATAATTGGAGATAACTTACGAAATCAAAAAAACTCCAGTGAAGGCATTACAATCATGATGGCGGTAGCCGATGTTTTATTATCCAAGCTTGTCTTTGAAGACTTAAGACAAGAATCCGAAAGTGACACCCTTTATCGCAATCGCTTTGATTACTTTATGACACACGCTAAAAAGACAAAAAAAGACATTCAATTAAGTCAATGGACACAGATTGCAGCCATTCCCATTGGATTTAGCTCAAACACCATCGATGAGGCAAAAGAAGAAGCAAAAAGATGTACCCGTATCATGACAGATAATAAAAAAAAGCAAGAAGAGGCAGCACTGCTAGCTAGTTTAATTTTCTTAGGAAAAGAGGGGGTACCAAAAGAAGCCATTCCTTTCTTTTTAGAAGCCGAATATAACCTGAAATTAACACCAAAGAAATCACCACTTGCACGTGCCATCTTAGATTTAATTTCACAGGAAAGTTTCGAATCTTATTTAGAGCATAATAAACTAGCTAAAAGAAGATCTTATACCTTATTATGCGGTGGACTTGGCCAAGCCTTTTTCCCGCTTCCCGCTTCTTTAAGTAATGCAACACTCGATCTCTTACATGAAGATTATAAGCGAATCGTCTTAAGCTTTCATAAAACATACGATTTAGCCTTTTAATAACGAAAAGAGCAAATTTTTGCTCTTTTTTGTTTGCTCGACAAAGGTCCCCTTGTCTGACATGAAAACATATGATATCTTAAATCGTAAAAGATGTCTTCGGGGGGAATAGTATGCAATCATTAAGCTTTTGGCTCATTTTTTCAATTCTATTAACCATCGTGGTAGAAACCATCAAATTTAAATCCATTAAAAAAGCACTCTACTTCATGAAACACTCACCAATAGAATTTATCTTAAACGTCCTCATTATCTCCTCAACCTTAGCCTTATCCTTCATGGTGACACGTAAAGTATTTGTCTTTACAATCGTCACTATTTTTTGGTTATTATTATCCATCACCAATACCATCGTCACGACATTAAGAGGCTATCCACTTATGTTTTCCGATATCTTTTTAATTAAAGAAGGTTTAAGTTTGTCTTCTCAATACTTCACACCACTCGTGATTAGTATGGTGTTAATTCTTTTAGGCTTCTTATTTTGGATTGGTTATGATTTATTTCAAATTCAATTCGAAACAACAACCTTACAATACGTCATGGGCACAGTCTACGTTTTTTTAGCTGGGTATATCTTTTATAAAACAGAGAAAAAAGAATTACCAAAACCCGCTGAAGAAGTTGAGTTATATGAGCAAATGGGGTTTGCCTATTCCATTACAGATTCCTTATATCCTTATTTAAATAGAAAACCAGACTCCTACAGTGAAGAAAAAATGAACAACCTGGCTCATGATTTGATGCCGTATTTTAAAAATCATCCCCAAAGTGTAGATCATAATGTGATCATGATACAAATGGAATCCTTCTTTGATCCGTTAACCTTACAAAACCTTTCAATTAATATCGATCCAATCCCTACTATCAGACATCTAATGAAAACTGAGCCGTTTGGGAAACTCATTGTTCCCACATTTGGTGGGGGGACCGGTAAAACTGAATTTGAAGTCTTAACATCCATGAATGTTGACTATTTTGGACCGGGTGAGATTCCACATAATAGCATTTTAAAATCAACTGACATTGAATCTCTCGCCACTCATTTCTCACAATCTGGCTTTGAAACCATTGCTATTCATAACTATGAAGGTAATTTTTATAACCGACACATTGCCTATCAACATTTAGGATTTGATCGCTTCGTCCCCCTGGAATACATGGCAGGCATTGAAGTCAATCACGATTTATCTCAAATGAACGACGAACATTTAATCCATAACATCATTAAAGCGATATCCCAATTTGAAAAGAGCTTTATATACGCCATTTCAGCCGGCACACATCAACCGTATAATGAAACGAGTTATGATGAACATCACGATATTCAAATTGAAGGAGATTTATCATTAGAAGAGAGAGCATCATTACAAGATTATTGCATTAAACTACATCGACTAGATCATCAAATTAAGCGTCTTCTAAAATACTTAGAAACACGTCAGACTCCAACCACGTTAATTTTATTTTCAGACCATTTACCAAATTTGCCTGTCATTAATGATGAAACATTTTATCCGTTTGATCATTATGAGGTTCCAGTGATGGTTAAACATCCAAGTGAATTTACCTTTCATGACCAAAAGCTACCTGCTTATCAACTTGCAACAGAAATTTTAAATGCTGTTGGTATACGTGGGGGAATCATGAATGCGATTCATGATTTAGAGAAGGGAACATTTCATTATCAGTCAGACTTAAAATTAGCTCAGTATGATTTAATCTATGGAAAACAATTATTAGCATCGGTCTTTCCACAGCATAAAACACAAGAAATAAAATTTGGAATTGAACCACTAACCATTCACTCGATTATGAAAACAGACCATCACTTGGTGATAAAAGGATCTGGATTCAATGGCGATAGTCAGGTGTTTATTGATGGAAAAAGAGTGCCGACAACGTATATTAGTGAAGGGGAGTTACATGCCGAAATGAAAATGAATAAAGGCAATCTTGTGACCATTAAACAAATTAGTGGCTATCATCAAGCACTCGATGAAGGAAAAAGCTTTGAACTAGCGAAGATTAATTCGTAAACGTTGACATTTAACATGAGATTTGATACATTGATTATAACAATAGAGGATGGAAGAAATGACATATTTCTTCTGTTTTTTTAGCCATTAATAACCTAGATCCTAAGTTATTAAAATACGTTGATACTAAGGCTAATGCTAGTCCCGATCAAAATTTCTTTTAACAGAAATTAATCGGGACTTCTCTATTTTTTATGTTTATAGGAGGAGTTTATGTTATGAAGTTTAAAGACCACTTTAAGTCTAATGCCTCGTTTTATAAAGACTTGTGGATCATTGCATTGCCAATTGCTTTGCAACAGCTTGTCACCTCAAGTTTAAACATGGTTGATACGCTAATGGTTGGTAAAGTCGGGGTTGATGCCGTAGCTGCTGTTGGGGTTTCAAATCAATATTATTTCTTACTAAATATGATTATGTTTGGAATTTATAGTGGAGGAATGGTTTACTTCGCTCAGTACTGGGGAAAAAAAGATGTTAAAAGTATTCATCGCTTACTTGGATTTACCTTAGTACTAGGAGGAATCTTATCCATCATTTTCGGCGGATTAGCCTTCTTTATTCCTGAAAAGATTATTAGTATTTTCACGCCGGATGTTGCGGTTCAATCGCTTGGGGCACAGTATTTAAAAATTGCTTGTTTAAGCTATCCATTTATGATTTTATCATTTGGATATAGCATGGGCCTAAGAGCCGTGGAAAAACCAAAATTTTCGATGATCGCCTCAATCATAGCATTGACGCTCAATACCATCTTAAACTACTTACTCATCTTCGGTGCATTTGGATTACCGCAACTTGGTGTAATTGGAGCCGCGATTGCAACACTTGTTTCTCGTATCGTTGAGTTTATCCTCATCATGTTCTTTGCTTACTTTAAAACTGAGACGATGAATCCAAAACTTTCAGTCTTACTTTCATTTAACAAAGAATTAATTTCAAAGCTAATCACTACTAGTTTACCTGTTGTCATCAATGAGTGTTTCTGGGGACTAGGGACAACGGCCTATTTAGTCATTTATGGTCAGATTAATGTTGAGTCGATTTCAATCATGAATATTGTGACCTCAATTTTCAATATTTTCTTCATTGCTGCTATTGGCGTTGGAAATGCTTCAACCGTGATGCTTGGAAAACAACTAGGTGCGGGTGAAAAGGATAAAACATATGATCATGCTATCCTTTTCTTAAAAACAGGTGTTGTTTTAGGGATTCTTTCAAGCCTTATTCTTATTGCTTGTATTCCACTGATTTTACCCATGTATCAAAATTTTGAATCGAGTACCTTAAAATTAATGGGGCAAGTCCTCGTTATCTTTGCATTTGGCTTAACCTTCCGTTTCATTAACATCATTAATATTGTGGGGATCTTCAGAGCGGGAGGAGATACAAAGTATGCCATGATTCTTGAACTCGGAATCTTATGGACCGTTGGGGTTTTAGGAGCCTTTATTGCAGTCAATCTCTTTAACGCGCCATTACTTATTGTGGCGATGATTGTTCAATTAGAAGAAATAGTCAAAGTGGTCATTGGAATGTTCAGAGTTCGCTCAAAAAAAATGGATTAATACCCTTGTTTAATAAAAAAATCAGCCTTTT
>NZ_AEXQ01000031.1:0-970 GCF_000191865.1 Turicibacter sp. HGF1 | reverse complement strand
GACAGATTGTAATATTAAGTGCGACACAAAAAAACTCATAAATAGGATCTTTGTTATAGAATGAAGTTACCACACAAAATTCTTAACAAGGAGATCTATTTATGAGTTATAAACATCTTAACACATTTGAGCGCACACGTATAGAAGTTCTTTCAAAAATGGGCTATTCAACGAGACAAATCGCTCAACAACTAAATCGCCATCATTCAACGATTGCTCGTGAACTGAAACGAAATACTCAAAAGACGTATCAGGCTGAGTTAGCAGAAGAATTAGCTGGACAACGTCGATTAAGTTGTCGTTGTCCAGAGAAGAAATCTGAACAAGTCATTCAGACCATCCAACATTATTTAAAGTTAACCTGGTCGCCTGAACAAATTTCTAATACCGTTTTAAAGGGTGTTCTTTCATTTAAAACCATTTATCGTTGGATTTATGATGAAACCATTTTGTTAGGAGATTTAAGTTGTTTAAGACAAAAAGGAAAGCGACGAAAACCACGAGAAACACGCGGACGATTTAACATTGGAACGTCGATTCATCAACGTCCCAAAGAAGTAAAAAGACGTGAAACGTTTGGGCACTGGGAATTAGATACGGTTGTTTCAAGTCGTGGAAAGAGTAAAGGTTGCTTGGCGACCTTTGTTGAACGTCAAACACGTTTTTATGTGGCCATTAAAATAGAAAATCGCTCAGCAACAGAAATGTACCGAGCGATTAGTGAGTTATATAAACTCTTTCCTAAAGACACCTTTAAAACTTATACGGTTGATCGAGGAAAAGAGTTTGCTTGTTATTCCAAAGTAGAAGCTGATTTAAAGGTTCCTGTTTACTTCGCAGATGCCTATTCGTCTTGGCAAAGAGGAAGTAATGAAAATGCCAATGGTCTTCTTCGAGAGTTTTTCCCGAAGAAGACAGATTTAGCACGAGTCAGTGACGAAGAGATTAATGAGGCACTCTGCCTCATTAA
>NZ_AEXQ01000032.1:0-3215 GCF_000191865.1 Turicibacter sp. HGF1 | reverse complement strand
AAAATTTTTTATTTTCCGTAACCATCGAGGATGTTATATCCTACTAGCGTAGGAATCTTACTATACTCACTACTAAAGTGACCCACACGATTTTAAATTCTATTGTAAAATGACCCCTCGACTATCATTCGTCTTAGTATTCAAAAAAGTTTGAATACTAAGACGAATGATAAAATGATGAATGATATTTCTATTTATATATAGTATGACAATCATCCATACTTTTATTACAATATGCATTAATCTCGAATTATCACCTTAATTCTTAAGGTTTGATTAGAGAATCTTTAAAATTTCTTAAGACTTTTTCTCCTTAATTCTAAAGATTTAACTTTTATAATACTCGTATGAAAAGGAAAAAGGAGAATGTCAAATGAAAATATTAATTTTAACTGCTAAATTTGGAATGGGACATTATTCTGCTTCGCATTCAATCGAACAGCAAATTCAACAAAAATTTCCAAATGCTTCAATTTCAATTGTTGATTTTTTTGAATATTCAGCTCCCAGAGTTTCAAATATCCTGTATAAAAGTTTTAATTTATTAATTAATCGAGCCAGTACTTGCTATAACTTTTTCTATCGTTTGTCAGAAAAAGGAGAAATTAATCAAAAACCTATTTTAGTGGACTACTTTTCACGTTCTCTTCAGCAATTAATAAATGAATTAAATCCAACTTTAATTATTTCAACCGTTCCGTTTTGTTCTCAGTTATTGTCTCACTATGATAAAAAATCGAAAAAAAGAATTCCCTTTGTTACCTGTATCACTGATGTAAGTAGTCACTGTGAATGGATTAATGAAAATACAACCTATTATTTAGTTGCTTCTCTTTCTATCAAAATGGACCTTATTAATAAAGGCGTGCATGCCAGTCAAATACAAGTCATCGGGATCCCTGTTAAGCGCGAATTCAATGAACCGATTGAGTCTTCATTTAAAAATAGTCACAGCTATGAAAAGAAATTATTAATTATGGGAGGTGGTCTTGGTCTCTTACCCAAATCCGAATCTTTTTATGAAGCACTAAATCAATTAAATCATGTTAAAACAACGGTAATTACCGGGAAAAACAAGCGTCTTTTTAATTTATTGCATAATAAATACCAAAATATTGAGGTCATTGGATTTACGGACCAGGTATATAAATTTATGCAAGAAGCTGATTTAATGATTTCTAAACCAGGTGGAATCACGGTATTTGAGGCGATTAATTCTGAAATTCCGTTGCTTGTCTTTGAACCATTTTTACAACAGGAAGTAAATAACGCGAACTTTATTTCACTTCATTGCCTTGGACATGTCATTCAAAAAAAGCAAACAGATTATATTGAAATGGTTTCTAATCTTATTTATGATGCAAAGGCTTTAGATGAGATTAAACGCAACATGCAACAATTAAAAAAACAATTTGATAAAAATGCATTAGAAGAGATTATTTTATCTGTACAGTTAGGAGCGTATGCATCATGAAACTATTTTCTACAATTTTAATCATTTTGTTTATGATCCACTCTATTTTACCAACATATTATAATAAGATGATTAATAAAAACGTAATAAAATCCACACCAAAAAAAGGAATTATGCTAACATTCGACGATGGTCCCAACCCTTTGTATACCCCAAAACTATTAGATTTATTGAAACAACATCAAATTAAAGCAACCTTTTTCGTCGTCGCTGATCATGCTTTGCAACACCCTGAATTAGTACGACGTATGCAAATGGAGGGACATACGATTGCCCTTCATTCATTAAATCATCGAAACGCTTGGTTTTATAGTTACATTTATACTAAAAAAGATTTCTCTAAAAGCCTTGAAATCATGGAAGAAATCGGTGTAAAATCTCATTATTACCGTCCCCCGTGGGGACATACGAATCTTTTCACCTATTACTTTGTAAAAAAACACGATTTAACCATGATATTATGGAATTTAATGGTTAACGATTGGGATTACAATAGTATGAGCTTAATTCTTCAAAATAAAATTTTGAATTCAATTAATGACTCCTCTATCTTATGTTTACATGATTCAGGACATGGCGCCTATGCCGATCCTTTAGCCCCAAAACGTATGCTTGAGGCATTAAAAACAACACTTCCACATTTAAAACAACAAGGTTATCACTTCGTTACACCAGAAAGGAGTTCTTTATGAATAGTAAAACAAAGCAATCTTTAAGTCTTTTATTTATGATACTCCTAATGGGTTTGACAAGTTATTTCATTTTCAAAGATCAATCCATCAGTTCGCTTCTCCAAGCACTCAAAACGGTGAATCCATTTTACATTCTATTAGGACTTGCTATGATGTTTATTTTTGTGGCATGCGAAGCAATGAATACTTTTTCCATTATGAAAGCTTTAAAACAAAAGGTTTCATATCTTAAATGTTTAGGGTTTGCTTTCGTAGGATTCTACTTTAGTTCGATTACCCCCTCTTCATCTGGAGGCCAACCCGCTCAAATGTTTTATATGAGTAAAGCAAAAATTAATCTTTCTTACTCTTCCTTAAATTTATTAATTATTACCGTCGTTTATCAAATTGTCATGATGTTATATGGTGGAATTCTCTTTTTAGTCAATCATGACTTTCTCATGACTAACTTAAATGGAATTAAATATTTCTTAATCTTTAGTGTCTCTATTAATTTAATTTTAACGACTGCAATTTTGATGGCAATGTTTTCTAAAAAATTCATTTATCAGTTAATTAATTTTTTAACGACCTTATTGGCCAAAATGAAACTTCTAAAAAATGTTGAAGCAACCCGTCAAAAACTAGAAACACTCGTTTTAGAATATACAAAAGGCGCAGCTTACATTAAAACGCAACCCCTTTTACTACTTCAAATTGTATTGACAACAACGATTCAACTAACTGCCACTTATCTTGTTCCATTTTTCGTCTACAAAGCCTTTCATTTAAATACATATACTATGCTTGAAATTATTTCCTTACAAGCACTCGTTTCATTAGCTGTTTCCTCTATTCCCTTACCAGGTGCAGTCGGAGCTTCAGAAAATGCCTTTATGAGTGTCTTTAAATTATTTTTTGCAAGCCATCTATTAGTTCCAGCTATGTTATTATGTCGTGGAATTAGCTTTTATTCATTCTTATTAATAAGTGGGATCATTTCAATGATTGTTCATATCGTTTTATCAAAAGATAAAACCAATCATCCACCCAGAACGGCTTTATCTTCA
>NZ_AEXQ01000033.1:0-8189 GCF_000191865.1 Turicibacter sp. HGF1 | reverse complement strand
CAATCGCTTTTTTATTACATTAATTCTTCAATTTTTGTTTTTAAGTCAACATAAATTTTTTCGATAATATCGAAATCAACAGCATCAATATAAAATTGTTCTAATTGATCATGAAATTGTTTAGCAAGACCTAAAGCATCCGTTCCTTTTTTAATGGTTTGTTTATATCGATTTGAGATTTCTTTCAGAGCGGCTTCATTCTTTTCATCTGTTCCTTTAGTGACCAGAGCATCGTACATATCGATGATTTCATCTGTTGGTTTGTTTGGAAAGTATTCGTGAGGAGCTGTTGAATCGAAGAAACAGATACCTTTAGAGGGGATTAATAGCATGTCAAGTGAGTCTGGATCAAATGAACAGTGATAGATTTCAATATCATATCCTAGTTCTTCACAGTGGGCTGCCATTTGTTTTAGAAGGGTTGACTTTCCTGTTCCAGGACGTCCTTTAATAAAGTAGCGTTTACTTAAGTCCTCAGTTAAGTTTTGAATATAGTCAGTTGATCCGGTTGGAGTAGAGGCTCCAAAAAATCGATGTTTAACCACTGCGGTATGATCTTGTTTTTCAAAATTTAATAAGGTGTCACAAATATATTGTCTAAGTAAAGGGGCTTTGTTAAAATCCATTTCAGCTATGTAGATGCTTTCCCATTCATCATGAATCCCTAATGCTTCGGCGTAAGATTGGTATAAAACATCATAGCAGTGTCCAATTTGATATTTTAGAGCTAAAATATCAGCTGTATGAGGTTTTAATAGTTGACGGTCCCAAGCAACGCCTAAATTGACGTATTCTTCAATAGCACCAGGGGCAGTTGGTTCAATAACGTGTGGAGCAGTTCCATCGACAATTCCAACAGAAAGTTTAGGAATAATGACCCCATCAAGTGAATCTGCATCAGATGAACAATGGATAAATTCAATATCATACCCTAAATCATAAAAGTGGGCCCCAATTTTTTTCATCAAAGTTGATTTACCTGTTCCAGGACCTCCTTTTAAAATATACAAGTTATTTAATCCTTGTAAATTAGAATCAAAAAAATTACAAAATCCTTTTGAACTATTTGCGCAAGTAAAATAGTTTTTGATTGATGCTCCCATATACATCCTCCTTAGATGAAACCTAATAGACTTTACTTTTTATCATATGGGACGTAGGCCTAGAGTGTTCATAAAAATCGTCTTTTTTTTATATGAAAATCGATAACTTTCTTTCATTGCGATATAAGTCGTCTTATGATATGATTAAACTAATTATAATATCATCACAAGGGATGAACTAGAATAGTAGAGGTGGATTAATCGATGTTTTTTGTTAATTTAATACGTGGTTTTTTTATGGCATTAGCCGATAGTGTTCCGGGTGTTTCAGGAGGAACGATCGCATTTATTTTAGGATTTTATGATCAATTTATCGGATCATTAAATACATTGATTTCAAAAAATAATAAAGAAGAAAAATTAAAAGCTTTGAATTTCTTAATTAAAATTGGAATTGGTTGGGCCATTGGGCTGATTGGTTCTGTTTTATTTTTAGCTTCTATTTTTGAAGAACATATTTATAATATTAGTTCTTTATTCATTGGATTTATTATTTTCTCAATTCCGTTAATTATTAAAGCGGAGCGCGAAACATTAAGAAATAAATATATTAATCTTGTTTGGACAGTTACCGGAATTTTGATTGTAGTTGCGATTTCTGTCTTTAATCCTATTTCTTCGGGTGGAGGAATTAACATTTCTTTATCAAATTTAAACATTGGATTAATCATTTATGTCTTCTTAGCTGGGATGATCGCCATTTCTGCTATGGTGTTGCCTGGAATTTCAGGATCAACTTTATTATTAATTTTCGGACTTTATACGACAATTATTGGGGCTATTAAAGAGGTTTTAACGTTTAATTTCAGTTATGTTCCTATTTTATTTATTTTTGGAATTGGAATTATTACTGGAATCTTATCAACGATTAAATTAATTCGTCATGCTTTAGAAAATGCACGTCCACAAATGATTTATCTTATTTTAGGATTAATGATTGGATCAATTTATGCGGTTTTAATGGGGCCGACAACGCTTGAGACACCGCAATTACCAATGTCATTTGAGACATTTAATCTTCTTTACTTCATCATTGGTGGGGCAGTAATTATTGGATTAGAACAATTTAGTGCAGCTTTAGAGCGCAAACAGCAACGTTAATAAAAAAATACTGTACACGTTATGTACAGTATTTTTTGTTATATCTCTGTAAACGTTTTATTAAAAGTGTAGATTGAAAAAAGTTATCATGAAGTTGTGTTTTGTTTTTATAAGTTGTTTGTAGTTTCAAGGGGGGAGATAGGATTTGAGAATTAGGGGCTAAGAAAGGGAAGGTAAAGAAGTTTATATCCTTTGAATGTAGTATTTCACCTCATGAAAGTCAGCTCTTTAAATTAATTCAAAAGTAAAAAAATCGACCGCTGGTCGATTTTTTTATTTTGTTAACTTAGCAACTGATTTTCTGATTATTAATTCAGGATGATAAGTATGTTTCATTTCATAATGTGGATTATTAATCATGCTCAGAATGGACTCAGCCGCAAGTTTTCCTAACTCTTTTCCAGGATGTGTGATACTAGTTAAGGGGACGACTACGATTTGACTTAAGCTTGAGTTATCAAAGCTAACAAGTGAAAGGTCATGAGGAACGTTCAGGTCATTTGAAGCGAGTAGTTGAATCAATTTCATTGCAATTTGATCGTTATAGCAAACAATGGCAGTTGATGATTTGAATTTTTTTAATAATTGAGGAAGGTTTTCAAGGCAGAATTGTTGTTCCATGTTTTCCGTTGAGTACCAAATAATCGCAGATTCATCAACTGAAAGATTATGCTTATACATTTCAGTTAAAAATCCTTTATAGCGTAAATTTCCTTGCATGTCATCGTATTTGAAAATACCGGTAATATTTTGATGTCCGTTTTCAATTAAATGTCGCGTTGCTAGTTCTCCACCCAGTTCATCATCTACCACAATGTAGTTGCAGTTAAGTTGAGCGTAATGACTATTAATGAAGACAACAGGAATCCCTCGCTGTTCGAATTGATTATAAATATCTAAATTCGGATTTGGTAGAGCCGATTTTGTTCCCTCAACAATTAATCCATCAATATCAGATTTTAATAATGATAGAAGTTGTTCACGTTCTGTATTCACTCTATTTCGTGTTAAACGTAAAGTGGTGTTATATCCATTCAGTGATAAAACTTTTTCAATGCCTGAAATAATGCCAGGGAAAATATAGTCATCTAAATAAGTCGTCACTAAGCCAATTGTTTTTGAGGGGATTTTAGTTTCGCTAAAGATGTGATTGACATAAGTCCCACTGCCTTGTTTTTTTAAAACCAATCCTTCTTTTTCAAGAATAGCAATTGCTTGACGGGCTGTTTGTCGGCTAATAGAAAACTTTTCACACAACTGATTTTCACTAATGAGTTTTTCACCAGCTTTATATGTGTTATTGTAAATATTTTGTTTTATCCATTCAGCAACTGCTACGTATTTAGGTAAATTTTGATTAAGGATAAAAATCCCCCCTTTTTTAGTTGTATCTTTTAAGTTGGAAGTTGTATTGTATAAGTATACAACTTTTTGTTGGCTTTTAAAATAGCTTAAATCGATGAAAATGAAAAATTATATAATGAAATCGATGATTTCGTATAATCATCAGTTAAAAATGACTTCTTCAGAAATAAAAAAAAGAGGCTGTTTTTTATATTTTTTTAAAAGTCGGAATTTGTAGGAAATGCTTGAAAATTATTTTCTCCTATTTCCTAGGGAATGATTGACGGTGGTAAGTTATAAATCGTATAATTTTTATAGAACATTTATTCGATTTTATAAGGAGCGGTTTGATGAGATTAATGCATTTAGGTGATTTGCATTTTGGAAAAATGGTGAATGGGTTTTTAATGATTGAAGATCAAGAATTTGTATTAGAGCAAATTAAACAGTATATTCAAACGTATCGACCTGATGCTGTGATGTTAGCAGGAGATATTTATGATCGTAGTGTGCCACCGGCAAGAGCGGTCGCACTATATAATCAATTTTTAAAAGATTTATTAATTGAGCTAAAGACACCTGTTTTAGCGATTGCAGGAAATCATGATGGGGCAGAATTGATTGATTTTGGACACGAGTTATTTGAAGCGGCACAGTATTATGTCGCAGGGAATTTTACGAAAATTATCAAAAAAGTTAGACTGCAAGATGATGCGGGTCCTGTTAATTTTTATTTATTGCCGTTTGCAGATTATGCCGTTGTCCGAGAAGCTTTAAATCATCCAGAAATCAAATCACTTAATGACGCCATGAAGGCTATTATGGAAGCCAATCCGATTGATTCTACTGAACGTAATGTTTTAATCACGCATGCGTTTGTTGTGGGTGGAGAAGCGCCAGAACAATCGGAATCAGAGAAAAAATTAGTGGTTGGGGGAAAGGAATCGGTGGATGCAACGCTTTTGGAGCATTTTGATTATGTGGCACTTGGGCATTTACATCGAACACAACGTGTGAATAGTGATAAAATCCGCTATAGCGGATCGCTTTTAAAATATTCATTCTCAGAAGAGCATTACCATAAATCGATGACGATGATTGATTTAGACGCAGAAGGTGAGATTAGTATTGAACTATTACCTTTAAAACCACGTCGTGATATGCGTACCATCACTGGAAAACTTGATGAGCTTTTGACGCTTGAGGATGAGGGACAAGAAGATTATCTACGAGTCATTTTAACAGATGAAGGGGAGTTACTCGAACCGATGGCAAAACTTCGTCAGGTGTATCCTAATGTGATGTTGTTAGAACTTGAACGAAGATTTTCAGAATTTAAAGGAAGTCAGTTGAGTGCGAGTGCTCGCCAGACGAAATCAACGGAGGAGTTGTTTGCAGATTTTTATGAGCATCATCGTGGGGAATCTTTGCATGAAGCAGGAAAACAAGTCATTGAACAAACGATTAAAGTTATGAAGGGTGAGTGCTAGAAGTGAAGCCAATTTCATTAAAAATAACAGCTTTTGGACCGTATGCGAAGCAAACGGAGTTAAATTTTAAAGAGGATTTAAAAAATCAAGATATCTTTGTAATTACAGGTCCAACCGGTGCTGGTAAAACAACGATTTTCGATGCGATTTGTTATGCTTTATATGGTGAGACGAGTGGAAATAAACGAAAAGGCGAAGAACTTCGAAGTGACTTTGCCGCAAGTAGTGACAATAAAACGGAAGTTGAGTTTACGTTTTCAGTGAAAGATAAAGTGTATTGTATTAACCGTGCACCTAAGCAGTGGGTTAAAAAGTTACGTGGTGATGGGTTGCGTGAGATGGCAGCCTCTGTTGAGTTACGAGAACTAGATAGTGATCGTGCGCCATTGACGAAGGATATGGATGTTAGAAATGAAGTTCAGGCGATTCTTGGTCTTAGTGTTGATCAATTTAGAAAGATTGTGATGATTCCACAGGGAGATTTTAAAGAGTTTTTATATGCGAATACGGCAAGTAAAGAAGAATTACTTCGTAAAATTTTTGGAACTGATTTTTATAAAGCGTTGCAAGAACAATTAGTAGAACAGTCTAAATGCTTAAAAGCAGAAGTGGCGGATACAGAAAAAGAGATTGCAGCGAAGTTAAAGGTGATTAAATGTGACCCGAGCTCGATGTTATATCAAATGATTGCTGAAAATAAATTATTGGTTCATATTTTAGAAGAAGTGCAAGTTGAATTGGAGAAATTATCACAAGAACAACTGACGCTTCATGAACAAGTGATTGCTGTGGATCAGGATTTACAGGTTCAAATGCAAAAAAGACAGGACGGTCTTTTACTGAATGAAAAGTTTAAGCAAAAAGAGGAAATAGATGCCCGTTTTCAAATGTTGATGAAATCGCGTGAAGCGATGAATGAGTTAGGAAAAAGGGTTGAGTTTTCAAAAAAAGCAGACGAACTTACAAAGCTTGAAAATGAAGTTTTGAAACAACAAACGTTATATAAAAAAGAAGTTAGCTTGCATCAGGCGGGAGTTGAGAAATTAGCTGATCTTGAGCAGCGTTTTATTATTGTGAAGAAGTGTTTTGAAGGAATTGAAGAGTGGCAAGCGACGGTTTCTAAGTTGACCGATGAGATGAATCAGTTGCAAAACTATGCGGATAGTTTAAAGATTATTGAAGAGCGACGATTTGAACAAGATCGTGTGCAAGAGGTCGTGACTAAAATGACGGCTTCTTTAGAAGATAAAAGCAAGCGTCTTAATGAGATGATAGAGGTGCTCAAAACGTTACCGAGTGCGACGGAGCAACAGCAGTTGTTAAAAGAAGCGTGTTTTAAAGAAGAGTTAGAGATGAATCAGTTGAAAGAACAGCAAGGGATTGTAGGGCAGTTATTGACACGCTATGAGCGTCTATTAAAAAATCAGGCTAATTATCAGTATACGATGAATCAGCTAACGAAAAGTCAGGGGTTATTAGACTCATTAAAAGCTGATTATGAGCATCAGGCCGCGTTGTTTATTCATGCATCGGCGATTCGATTAGCGAATGAATTAAAGGTAGGAGAGGCGTGTCCAGTTTGTGGGTCACTTGAACATCCTAATCCTCGAACAAGCGATGAACCTATTTTAAGTAAGGAGGAGCTTGAAGCAAGACGTTTAATGCTAGAATCAAAACAACAAGAGCATCAGTTACTTGAACAGAAAGTAGCGGGAATTGCAGCCACTTTAAAAGAAGAGCAACGTTCAATTGATGAATTAGTTCAAGTGTTAGTTGGGCATCAGTTAATTAAAGAAGATGAGGAGATAAGTCAGTCATTCATACAGATGTTAATGACGCAGATTCAACAACGTATTCAGTTTAAATCACAGACTTTAAAGGAGATTAAATTGAAAGGGCAAGCATTAGAGCAACAGATTGACAGGTTGATCAGACAAAAAGAAGAACAGGAGCTACTGGAGCAAGATTTGAAAGCCTCTGAACATCAATTAGCAGAGCAAGTGGCAAATTTATCATCGGTTCGCCGAGTTGTGATTGAAATGCTTGATGCCATTCCAAAACCATATCAAGATTATTTGATGGTGAAGTCAAAGTTACATGAGGTAAAGCAAGAGCGAAATCAGTTAGAGCAACATATTCGTGAGGCACAGTCTCAGTATCAGCTGTTAACGTCAGAGATGGCGTCAACAAAGGCCACAATTTTAGAAGTTGAGCGTCAAATGACTCATTATCAAAGTGAGTTAACATTAGCGAAGCAACTTTTTGATACGCAGTTGAGGACTGATTTTACATCGGTTGAAGAATATCAATTATCAAAATGCTCGATGCAAGAAATCATGCAGGCAGAAGCTCAAGTTAAAGCATATGAGCAAGAGTTACAAGGGGTTCAAAGTCAGTTAATCGCGCTTGAGCAATCACTAAAAGATTTGGCACCGGTTGAACTTTCAAGAATAGAAGAGTTAATTCGACATTTAAGTGATCAAAAAGAGTTGCTTCAAAAAGAAATGAATGCCAAAGATTTAATTAAAGCGCATAATAAAGATGTGTTAGAGAGCATTCAGCGTCAGTATCGACTCATTCAAAAACGGGAAGAGGAATACCGTGTCATTGGAGAACTTGCCGATCTTGCAAATGGAAAAAGTGGCGGTAAAATGTCATTTGAAACGTATGTGCTTTCTAGTTATTTTGATGATGTGTTAGAGGCTGCCAATTCTCGCCTTGAAAAAATGACAGCACGTCGATACTATTTATTACGACGAGAAGAGGTCAAAGGTGGAGGTCGTAAAGGACTGGATTTAGATGTTTATGATAGTCATACATGTAAAAAACGTCCCGTTAATACGTTATCTGGAGGAGAAAGTTTTAAAGCTTCATTGGCACTTGCACTCGGATTATCAGATACGGTGCAACAAAATTCAGGGGGCATTCAACTCGATACGATGTTTATCGATGAAGGATTTGGAACATTAGATTCTGAGTCACTTGATCAAGCGATTGATATTTTAATGGAATTACAAGATTATGGCCGTTTAATTGGAGTGATTTCACATGTAAATGAGTTAAAAGAACGGATTCCTGCTAAGCTTGTTGTTGAAATGGATTCCAATGGAAGTCGAGCCTATTTTAAAAAATAATCAGAAAAAAAGTTAAT
>NZ_AEXQ01000034.1:0-1056 GCF_000191865.1 Turicibacter sp. HGF1 | reverse complement strand
GCGGCGAGCGTTAATAAAACGATGAGTTTAATCGCGTCGAGGTGTGTTGATTTGACTAAGATGAGCGCTAACGGCACAAAGGTAATTAAGGCAACATCATTTGTAATGATCATGGCCATGAAGAAGGTTAATAACATTAATCCAAGGGTCAGTTGTTTCGTATTTTGACAACGACTTAAGATGAGTGTTGAAATTTTGTCTAAGACGTTGAGTTTTTTAAAAGCAGCGACGACAATCATCAAGTTAAAAAGTAACATTAAAACATTAAAATCGATATGTGAGGTGTGTAAACCTGTAAAAAAAGAGGATAGTAGTGCTAAACAGGAAGCAATCACGAGTACGATTTCTTTTTTAATCCAATTCTTTAGTGTATTCAAAATTATTCCCTCCAAATTCTTTCAAACCTTAATTATACCATAATTAGCATTAACTGTTATAAGGCAATAGGTCTTAGATTTTCATTTTGTAACAGATAAATAAATTTTCAAGGAAAAATCCTTACGGTCGGATCAGTTACGGATGAAAAAAGTTTTTTTAAGGTCACGCTAAAAGGATTGAAAAGACACAAGGAAAAATTAAGTCAGACTTCTTAGATAAGAGGATTTTAAGTGCTACAACTATCTTAACTTAATTTAACCATTGACGATATTTTATGATAAACTAAATAAAGTGAACAAATTTACAAGGAATACTGGAGTGTAAAAATGACAGCATTAGAGAAAAAACTACAACAGGAAGTCATCAAAAACTGTGAAGTAGCAGAAAAAGAGTATGACTGCAAAATGACAAGATTTCTCCAAACCATTGAACGATTTGGAATTGTGAGAACTGCACAAGAAATTTTAAGAAAAGGCAGAACATCAGACTGTTTTAATCAGTTAGCTGAAGCGGGACGCCTTGATTTAACGATGGAGGCCACAATTATTAAAAGTGAATATTCTGAGTTATTCACGGATGAAGAAGTTAATGATTGTTATGCTTTATTATGTGAAAGGGGATATTACTAAACATTGTCCTCATCAAAACAAAAAACCATTATCGATATGAAGATAATGG
>NZ_AEXQ01000035.1:0-6534 GCF_000191865.1 Turicibacter sp. HGF1 | reverse complement strand
TCCTCGCCATTTTTTTTATGGAAATAGTTTTTTATAGGGAAGATACCAGTCGGTTTTGTAGCCGTGCTCTTCACAGAATTTTAATAGTTGATCTTCGTTATTAATTCCCCGCTCAGTAATTTGGCGATGGATGTCCTTGTTAACGAGTAGACCGTTATCAATATTGTTGGCAATTTCTCGAAACATAGAATAACTACGAATATGAGAAAATTCATAATTTGTTTTTAGTTTTTCACCAGTTAGCTCGTCGTGCGTAATTTTATAGGTACTACGACGTTTTTTCTTAAGTTTGGAGCGATCGCTTTTCAGCTGGTTATCATAATCAAGCCGTAACATTTTAACGGTATCACACATGTGTATTTGTTCGTAATATTGTTTAGAGGCTTGAAGGTTAATTCCCTTAGTTCCAGTTCCATTTTCTTCTTCAGATTTAATAATTTGCTCCATAACTTTAAATCCTCTGATGTAAAGTTTACCATCATAAGTTCTTTTGTATTCATCAGGCATTTTCATCACAATAAAGTTGATGTTATCCTTTGTTGTTCTTAAAATGCTATGTAGCTTTTCCTTTTTAACCCATATCCATCCTTTTCCATCTATTAGGACACTATTTTTCCAAGCATTTGAGATTTCTGTTTTCATTTTAGGGGTGACTTTATCTGATAGTTCAGGCTCGTTATAGTTTAAGTCCTTTCCTGTTTTATAAGGAATCAGATCATTACTAATATGAATTACTCCCTTCCTGTCATTTGTTGATAAAGTTCATTGAGTTTCATCATAGCCTCACTAGATTTTGCATGAGGGCATACGTCTGGATGGATCAGTTTTGAGATTTTATCTCGCCATGATTTAGCTTCTTTTTTGTCTTTAAATAGTTTACTTGTAATATTTAGCTTGTTCATTCGTATTTCGCCATCTAGTTCAACTAAGTAGAAAATGTATTCGATTGACGGAGAGATAAAGTATTGCTCTGATGGTGTGGTGATTTCTTTTATTTTTTTGAAAAGATCATCCCAACCACGGGCAGTAATTTTTTGTTTAGTATCCAATCTAATACATTCTTTAACTTCTTTAAAGCTTCCAAGAGTTTTCAATTCTTTAACTGAATTTACATTTCGCCAATTAATAATAAACACCTCGTTTCATATCTAGTTATTATCAATATATTCGTTCGAACGATTAAATATCATTCCTACTTTTATAATTTGTAAACGTTAAGCATATATTTGACTAGGGGGCGATTTCGGTGTTAATTGAACTAGTAAAAGAGGTAGAAGAAAAATTGACGACAAGTGAAAAAATTATTGTTGATTTTCTAAATGACAATGAATCAAAGCTAATGAATATGTCCATTGTCGATATTGCAGATTTAACCTTTACTTCACCTGCGACGGTGAGTCGTACGATTCGAAAAATTGGGATGAATGGATTTACTGAATTAAGATATCGGTTATTAAATCAAAATAAGCAAGATACAGAAATCATGGCTTATCAAGGCGTGAACCGAATTTTAGAAAAATCGTTGATTGAAGTTAGCCGAACGATTGAAAACATTTCGTTACGAGATATAGTAGAAGTTGTGAATTCCATTGATCGAGCGAAACGTATTTATCTATTTGCGCGTGGATTAAGTGAATTAGTAGCACAGGAATTTGATGCAAAAATTAAGTTAATGGGATATAATGCTTTTTTAATTAATGACCCAAATATTATGGTGAAGCTGGCTAAGAACATTAAGTATAATGAATTGGTGATCGTTTTTTCATTAAGGGGAGAAACAGAATCGATTATAGACGCTGTTAAAAATGCTAAAGAAAATGGCGTCAAGGTAGTAGGATGTTGTTGTGAAAAAAATAGTACCCTAAATTCATTAGCAGATATCATGATTGTTGGAGAGAAGCATCGCGATATTTCAATTAAAGAATTCGAGGTCACCTCAAGAATACCACTCCAAGTCATCTCGCGAGTGATTATAGATTATTTAATTGAATATGGGGCCCCCGCGGTAAGTAGCCGCTAGGCTCTTAGCTATTCTCCTTTGGTGGGGTGGGCCCCCGCGGTAAGTAGCCGTTAGGCTCTTAGCTATCCTCCTTTAGTGGGGCGATATGAAGCACAATCTCTAATTATTAGAGAAATAAGGATTATTAAGAAATAGCTATCTCGAAGAGGTAGCTATTTTTTTGAAAATATTGAAAATCTAAAGAGCGTGGTTATATCAGAAAGATTTAAGTTTGTAAGCGCTAAATAAAGAAAACATTTTCGTGAGAGTTTGGCGTACAATGAAAGTGTAAGAGAGAAGGTAAGATTTAAAAAAAGGGGGATGAATGATGCTCTATACATTGACTGCGAATCCAGCTATTGATATGAATTTTTTATCGCAGACATCGGATTTAAATAAAGTGAATCGCACATCTGATATTGTATATTCACCGAATGGAAAAGGCATTAATGTCAGTTTGACTTTAAAGTATTTTGGCATTGATAGTACTGTTTTAGGTTTCTTCGGAGGGTTTACAGGACGTTATATTGTGGATGAATTAAAGAAAAGAGAGATTGTAGTTCGACCGTGTTGGATTGAAGAAAATACAAGAATTAATACGTTTATTACAGTGCCTGATGGAGAGTATAAGTTTGTGAATAAGGGGCCTTTTATTAATTTGGGTGTCCAACAGGAGTTGTTAGAGGAACTTAGATATGCAATAGATTGCGAGACGCTTGTGATTAGTGGTAGTTTACCACCAAGTATTGATGAAAGTTATTATGATGAGATTATAAAGTTTTGTCAGGCTCAAGATATTGAGGTCGTACTCGATATCAGTTCTAAGAAGTTAAAAGATTTATTGAAGTATCGACCTAAGTTGATTAAGCCAAATGATGAAGAGTTAGCAGATATTTTTGGATTAACGCTTGAGACGGAAAACGATATAAAAGAAGCTTTGACGTTTTTATACCAAGAAGGGGCTCAAAATATTTTACTGACGCTTGGTGAGAGGGGGATGTATTTTTTCAATGGTGAAAAAATGTATTTCTGTGAAGCAAAACCGGTAAAACTTGTGAGCTCGGCGTGTGCAGGAGATGCCTGTTTGGCGGCGTTTTTGAGTGAGTGGAAGACGAATGTTGAGCTTGCTTTGAAAAAAGGATCGGCCGTAGGAGCGAATGTTGCACAGTCTTACGGACTAGGTGATTTTAATGAATATAAAGCTTACATGAAAGAAATAAATGTTACGCAGATACTAGTGGGGCCCCCATGCTAAGTAGCCGAAAGGCTCTTAGCTATCATCCTTTAATGGGGCGGGCCCCCATGCTAAGTAGCCAAAAGGCTCTTAGCTATTCTCCTCTAGTGGGGAAAAATTCGTTTTACTGAGTCAAGGCATTACTTAGAGATAATCTCACAAAGTTTAATCGTTGTGAAAAGGAGTCTCTATTAAAATATAAATCTAAAATACGGAGGGGTACGTGTATGAAGAAAATTGTAGCTGTTACAGGATGTCCAACGGGAATTGCGCATACTTATATGGCGGAAGAAGCGTTGAAAAAGGCAGCAAAAGAATTAGGAGTAGAAATTAAGGTTGAAACAAATGGAGCAGTTGGCGTTGAAAATGAGTTAACACCTCAAGATATCGAAGAAGCAGTTGGCGTTATTATTGCTTGTGATAAGGATGCGAGAGTTGATCGTTTTGTTGGAAAACGTGTCATCGAAGTATCTGTAAAAGATGGAGTTCATAAAGCGAAATATTTAGTTGAACAAATTTTAGCGGAAACTGCTCCGATTAAAGGTGGAAGTAAACCAACTCATTCAAGTAAAGAAGAACCTGTTGCAAAGCAAGGCGTTGGACACAGTATTTATAAACATTTGATGAACGGGGTTTCTCATATGCTACCACTTGTTGTAGCAGGTGGTGTTTTAATTGCTATTTCATTCTTGTGGGGAATCCATTCTGCGGATCCAACTCATGAAACGTATAACCAGTTCGCGGCGATGCTAAAACAAATTGGAGGCGTTGCGTTTGGATTTATTGTGCCAGTCTTTACAGCGTATATTGCGTCTTCAATTTCTGGGCGCCCAGGCTTAATTGCTGGGTTTGTTGGTGGGATGATTGCAAATGATACGGGTGCCGGATTCATTGGAGGAATCGTGGCTGGGTTCTTTGCTGGGTATTTAGTTCTTGGTTTAATCCATTTATTAAAAGGCCTTCCACGCCAATTTGAAGGCTTAAAATCCATTTTTATTTTACCGATTATTGGGGTATTGTTAACGGGAATGTTAATGCTTTTCTTAGGGGAACCAGTCGCAGCAATTAATAATGCTGTTATGAGTTGGTTGGCAGATCTTCAAGATAGTAATGCCATTCTTTTAGGAATTGTAATTGGATGTATGTGTGCTTTTGACTTTGGAGGACCTGTTAATAAAGCGGCTTATGTAACAGGAACCATGCTTTTAGCCCAAGGAAATTATTACTTTATGGCGGGTGTTTCGGCTGCTTGTATTACACCACCACTTGTGATTGCTTTAGCAACAACCTTATTTAAAAATGCATTTGATGAAGAAGAAAGAGCAGCTGGACTCGTTAACTATATTCTAGGATTTACTCATATTACAGAAGGTGCCATTCCGTTTGCAGCCAAAGATCCATTACGTGTGATTCCAATGTTAATGTTTGGTTCTGCTATCTCAGCTGTTTTAACTTATTTAATGAAAGTACAAGTTCCAGCTCCTCATGGTGGATTCTTAGTTTTACCAGTCGTAACAGGTGCTTTCCAATGGGTATTAGCTATTTTTATTGGTTCATTAGTGGGAGCTATTATCTATGGAGGATATCGTCAACGATTGTTAAAAAAATAATAGGGGTGGAGAAAAGCGATGCTAGCAGAGTTAATTAAGTTAGAGAACATTAATTTGGATTTACAGGCTCAAACAAAAGATGAATTATTTGAAGAGATGGCAACACAATTAAATCAAAATGGTTATATTAAAAACGTTAAAAATTTAAAAAAGATTTATATAAACGTGAATCTGAAGGAAATACAGGCATTGGATTTGGAATCGGAATTCCTCATGCGAAATCAAAGTATGTGAAGCAGTGTTGCATTGGGATAGGAGTATCGAAACAGGGAATCGATTATGATGCGATTGATGGAGAAAAGGTTCATTTAATCTTTATGCTAGCCATTGAAGGACATGAAGCCGATTTACATCTTCAGGCACTAGCCGCTCTTTCGCGAAAACTCATTCACGAGGACTTTAGAGAAAAATTATTATATGCTAGTTCAAAAGAAGAAATATTTGAGTTAATTTGTGAAGAATAATAATGAGAGGGGATGTCTTTTAAAGGCATCCCCTTTTAAGAGTACATAATTATTAGTATAATGAATATTGTGATACACTAATAACAGATTAAATTTTGTTGAAAAGTGGTGAATTGAATGAACTATGCACAGATTCGAAAGTTTGATACAGCTAACGGTGTAGGGATTCGTTCGAGTTTATTTGTATCAGGGTGTACTCATGGTTGTCCGGGATGTTTTAATAGAGATTATCAACATTTTAAGTATGGTCATGCTTGGACGAAAGAAGTTGAGGATGATTTTATTAAGCATTTAAAAAATCCAAATGTAGCGGGTGTGACGATTTTAGGCGGAGAGCCGATGGATCAGGTGCGCGATAATGATTTGTTGCATTTAGTTCAACGTATAAAATCTGAAACAAATCAAAATATTTGGATTTATTCAGGATATACATTTGAGGAAATTATGGCACATCCTAAAACAAAGGCAATCCTTATGTATTGCGATGTTTTAGTCGATGGTCCATTTATTCAAGAGTTGAAAAATTTAAAACTTAGGTTCCGTGGTAGTAGCAACCAACGTATTATTAATGTTGCACAGTCATTGGAAAAGGGGCAAGTGTGCTTGCTAGAAGATTTTTAGGAGTGAATTTACATGTTAAAAATTAATTTTGCGAAGGTAAAACCATCCGCAATCATTCCATCAAAACGCCTAGAAGACGGTGCGTTTGATGTGTATGCGTGCTTTGAAGAAGATTTTATCACGTTTGAACCGCATGAAACGAAATTAGTCCCAACAGGATTAGCATCAGCATTCTCAACAGATTATGTGGCAATTTTAAAAGAACGCGGCTCAACAGGAACAAAAGGAATCGGACAGCGTTGCGGAGTGGTAGATTCTGGATATCGTGGAGAATGGTTCGTTCCGATGACGAATCATAATAATAAACGTCTAGTGATCGCAAAGGAAAGTGTCGCACAAAACTTTGAAGATTGCATCGTTTATCCATATGAAAAAGCAATTGCACAGTGTATGATGGTTGAAGTTCCGAAAATGGCGATTGAAGAAATCAGCTACGAAGACTTATTAAAAATCGAATCAGAACGCGGAACAGGAGCACTCGGATCATCAGGTAAATAAAAGGCTGAGAGTGACGGGTAATCTTGCGTAAAAGTCGTAGCTAATGCTCAAAACTCGGTTTATGAGTTTAGTAGCATTAGGAGACTTTATAGAAAGATTGTCGCTCGA
>NZ_AEXQ01000036.1:0-27473 GCF_000191865.1 Turicibacter sp. HGF1 | reverse complement strand
GATGGGTTCATTTTTTATATGTTTATTTCAGCTTAGGGGAATAAATTTATTCTCTTATCATCAGGATAAGAAGAATTTAGGTCGAGAGTTTTTTCTCAATAGATAGTGTCTTCCTCACAAGGGATGTGAGGAAATAAACGACTTCATTACAAAATTAAACATTTTATCTACTCCAATCATGATTCAAAAAATTGATTAATTCCATTTACCATTCCTGTTACAAGTTTATATTGGTAAGCATCACTTTGAAGAAGTGATAACTCTGATTTATTGGTCATATACCCTAACTCAACTAAGCAAGCCGGCATTTCTGTTTTTCTGGTCACCACTAATTCATCATAAGCACGAATTCCTCTATCTCTTGCACCTGTAGTTTCAACTAATTCAGTTTGAATGAATTGAGCTAATACCTCATCTGACTCTGTTTTAGTACTTTCATTATAATAAACTTCAATTCCACTAACCGTTGAATCATCGATATATGAATTTTGATGGATACTAATAAATAAATCTGCTTCTACTTCATTAGCAAACTCTGCTCTTTCAGTTAGCGTTAAATACGTATCATCACTTCGCGTCATCATCACTTCATATCCTTCTTCTTCTAAAGCACTCTTTAGTTTTAACGCAATCTGTAAGTTAAGATCTTTTTCATCAACATTTGAAATGCTACTCCCTGGATCTTCATCTCCATGACCCGCATCAATGACAATCAATTTTTGTTTCTCTTCTTCTATACTTCGTGCGAAAACTTGTATCTCTGATGTAGCAGGCTCTATCAAGTCTTCCTTTTTTAATTTTATATTCGTCAATACACCTATAGCTGTTAAGAGTAAAATAAATAAACTCATTTTTATATATTTAAATCGGGGTTTTTGTTTGCTATTTCTATATCGCATTTTCATCCCTCTTTTCGTCAATCTCTAACATATTGAGACAATTATATCGATTGCATCTATGAAAGATTTAAAAAAGTTATATAGAAGTTGTAAAGTTTTAAAAAGATGCATCCTAAGATGCGTCTTTTTTTAATTTAACGTCGACCAAAACCCAAGTGAACATCTCACGATACGTAATGTATAAGGATTTACTTCTAATAAAAAAGATTGTTCTTTTGTTTGCTTATCATAATACGTTAACTCATAATTATTAGAAAAATCAGAGCTTCCAATCTCAAAGCTAAGGGTATCAGGATTAATTCCCATAACCATCTCAATATAATTTTGACACATAGCTATCACTTCCTCTACCTCAACTTTATCACCATCAGAGAATCGAGTTCCTTTTGAACAATCATCAATCTCTAATAGTTGACCACTACTAGCCGTTAAAATGACTTGATAATCATAAGTTTCACCTTTCATTTCAACAATAAAAATTCCTTCACTCAATTCATCATTTAAACTATCAATCACTTCTTCTGAAAAAGAAAAGAGGTACGGCTTATGTTTCCATTCTAAAATGAGATTTTCCATTGTTTCAGATTCATAAAACTGAACAGCGATAGCAACATTATCAAGTTGTAAACTTTTTTGAAGGTAGCTATTCACAGCTTTAATACTAATATCTTTAATCGTATCAACTGAAACAATTCCATTGTAATTAGAACTAATATCTAACGCATTTGTTTCAATCTTTTGACTCATCAAAGTATCAAGTTGAATCGTATTAAAGAGCCGAGAACATCCACTAAGAAATAAACATCCTAAAATAAAGATTATTTTTCTCATAATGCTTCCCCTCCTATCTTTAGAAACTTGACCATTATTTTTGTGCCTTGATCAATCTGACTTTCAATTATTAATTCTCCCTGATGTAACTGAATAATTTTTTTACAAATTGCTAACCCAAGACCTAATCCATTATTTCTCGTCGTTCTGACTTCATCTACCATATAAAAGGGTTGCGTTATTTTATCAAGATGTTGCGGTGAAATCCCGCATCCCTCATCTTCAACGATTAATAAAATTTCATTCTGTAGCGACTCACAACGAATCGAAATGTTATGGTCTTCTTGAGATGCTTTTATCGCATTTTCAACTAAATTAATAATCAGAGATTTCATTAAATCTACATCCATTAAAAACTCACCATCTTCACAATTAACAATCAAATTCAAATGATACGCTGAGGTCTTCATTTCAAGAATAGGTAAAATGGATTCAATGACATCTTTTAAATTTCCTCTTTGAAGTGGAAGATTTTCCTTCTCAAGTAATACTAAATTCATCAATTTAACTGAGATTGTTTCCAATCGTTTTCCTTCATTATAAATAGTATCTAATGCTTCTAAAAATAACTCTTCATTGTATGGCGATTTTCTTAAAAAATCAGTATATCCAAGAATTGAAGTTAATGGTGTTCTCAGTTCATGGGTAAAGTCATTAATAAAATTTTGTTTATCTTCGTTACTTTTAGCAAGCTCGTTAATTTTAATTTCAATTGCTTGAGCCATCTCATTAAAATCGTGAGCTAAACGTCCCATTTCGTCATGAGTACGAATCTGAAGTCGTTCGTTATAATGGCCACTTGCAATAACTTTCGTCGAATGAACCATTCGTTCAATCGGTTTTGTAATAGATTTGCTCACTGCAAACATTGAAATAAAATAGATTACTAACGCTAGGGCATCAAGTAAGATAAAAAACTGATATTCCTGAATTCTATTTATATATAAATGAGTTAAATCTCTTACATAAGAAATTCGATAAATCGTCTGTTCTACTGGAACTGAAATGGATGAAAACAAATAAGTTTTCCCCTCAATTTCCCTTAATATATAATTAATTTCATCTGTCTTAATTTGATCATATTCAATACGTCTATCAGGCAATTTAAAATCAATATTCGTATAAATCATCTCATTACTATCATTAATAATTTCTATGTAATTTATTTCTTTGCCACTCCCATAAACAACATTTTGAGCATATGACTTTAATAACTCTTTGGTATAACTTTCATCATTATAAATCTTAAAAACAGGCCCCATCGCGACAATGCCTTTATAAATAGAATCCGTCTGACTAAGCGTACTTTCAACTTCTTGATTTAGCATATTAGAATGATTCTCTTCAATAATGAGCACCCCAGATATATTAAAAATAATCGTAAAGACAATCATCGAATACAATGTAATCTTAATCCAAATCTTCACGATTAATCCTCCAAACGATATCCAATTTTATAGACTGTTTTAATCTCCTCTTGTAACCCTAACTTTTTACGTAGCGCATTAATATGCATATCAACTGTCCGAGTTTCACCATAATAATCAATTCCCCATACTTTTTCAATTAACTGTTCACGGGATAAGGCAATATTCTTATTTTTTAACAGTGTTAAAAACAAATCATATTCTTTCACTG
This sequence comes from Turicibacter sp. HGF1, assembly GCF_000191865.1. Classification (NCBI taxonomy): domain Bacteria; kingdom Bacillati; phylum Bacillota; class Erysipelotrichia; order Erysipelotrichales; family Turicibacteraceae; genus Turicibacter; species Turicibacter sp. HGF1. The sequence continues at coordinate 24,105 of NZ_AEXQ01000036.1, read as the reverse complement.
TGAGATACACGACGTTACCATTTAGCTCAACTTCACGCTTTTCATCATTCACCGTAATATTTTTATATGTTAACAATTTATGAACTTTACCATATCTTCTTAAAACTGCTTCAATACGAGCTAATAACTCTATCGCTTCAAAAGGCTTGACCATATAATCATCTGCCCCTAAACGTAGACCGTCTACCTTATCCATCGTCGACGTCTTTGCTGTTAAAAAAATAACCGGAATATTTAAGGGACGTATTTTTTCCATTAACTTAAATCCATCCATTCCTGGAATCATCACATCAAGTAAAATAAGATCAAACTTTTCTTTTTGAATTCGCTCAAAAGCTAATAAACCATCCTCAACTGATTCCGTTAAATAGCCCGCTAAATTCAAATTTAATTTAATTAAACGCGCAATGCTCAAATCATCTTCTACAATTAAAACCTTATGTTCCATATGATTACTCCTTTCTCCTTTGATAATTATACTTCTTTTTGTTACCTGGGAAATAAATTTCCTGTCGAATTTAATCGTAATATGAAGTATACTTTCAGCTAACTCATCAATACTATGAGTAGGCGTATGCCTAATTTTTAAGATGGGGTGAAATACTATGCTCAGAAAACTCGATCATCAGTTCATGGGTGGTGCAGTTTACGATTGGCTTGAGTCAACATACCACTTTTCCTATGCTGATTACTTCGATCAAGCGAATCTTAATTTCGGTGTCTTACGTGTTTTAAATGATAATATGATTGCACCACATAGTGGATTTGAAGCTTGTCCCCATAAAGATATGGAGATTTTAACATACGTTATCTCTGGAACGTTAACTCATACTGATAGTATGGGCAATACCACTCACTTAACTCGTGGACAAATGCAATACTTAAGCGCTGGTACCGGTACAACACATCGTGAGTACAACGATCAAGATGAACCGCTTCGACTTCTTGAAATGTGGATTACTCCAGATAAAAAAGGACATCAACCAACATATGGAGTCTATCACTTTGATTGGGATGCACGTCATAATGAATGGTTACATATGGCATCTGATTTAACAGATGATGCCCCTATTACCCTAAATCAAGACGTTAATATCTATACGATTCTTTTAGACGAACATAATACGGCTGATATAAATGTTGGGGTGAATCGTCAAGCTTACCTTCTTCAAATCGAAGGCTTCTCAGAAGTGAACGGGATTGCATTAAAAGAGAAAGATTCTCTTGAAATTATAGAAGATCATGTTCATATTGAGGCGACACATGACTCACATTTTATTGTCATTGAAATGAAAAAAACAGATCATCCATATATGTAAAAAAGGCTTGAACAAAATGTTCAAGCCTTTTAATTTTTATTACATAAAGATTGAGATTCCAGGTCCTAATGGTAAGTTGAATACGAACCAGATAATTAATAACAGTGTCCATCCAATTAATAAAGAGATTGAATAAGGAACCATTGTTGAAATTAAAGTACCAATTCCTGAATCTTTATCATATTTATGAGCGAATGTTACGATTAATGCGAAGTAGCTCATTAATGGAGAGATTAAGTTAGTTGTAGAATCTCCGATACGATAAGCCATTTGCGTAAATTCTGGTGTGAATCCAACTTTCATTAACATTGGAACGAATACTGGAGCTAAGATAGCCCATTTAGCAGAAGCTGATCCCATGAAGATGTTGATAAATGCTACTACTAAGATAAATAAGATAACTAATGGAATACCTTGTAATCCGATTGCTTGTAACATATCAGCACCTTTAACCGCGATGATTGTTCCTAAGTTAGTATAACTGAAGTAAGCAACGAATTGAGCAGCGAAGAATACTAACACAATGTATGATCCCATTGAAGCCATACTTTTACCCATTAAGTTCATAACGTCTTTATCATTCTTAACTGTTTTAGCACCAACACCATAAGCGATACCAACTAATCCGAAGTATAATGCAATGATGAATACTAATGAATCCATAAATGGTGATTTTAAGATTCCTTGTACACCTGGATCAGTTCCGCGTAATAATCCATTTGCTGGACCCACTAAAGCAATAATTCCTACTAGGATAACTAATGCTGCGATACCAGCGAATTTTAATCCGCGTTTTTCTTCTTTTGTTACAGTCATTGAATTTTCTTCGACTGTTGCATCACCTTTATAAGCTCCTAAACGTGGTTCAACGATTTTCTCAGTCACGAATGTTCCGATAACTGTGATTAATACTGTTGAAGCAATTAAGAACCACCAGTTCGCTTCCATCCCAACTACATAGTTTGGATCAAATAACTTAGCTCCTTCAGTTGTTAATCCTCCAAGTAATGAATCAGTAGGACCAACCATAACGTTAGCACTGAATCCTCCAGATACCCCAGCGAATGCCGCTGCAAGACCTGCCATTGGATGACGTCCAACACTTAAGAAAATAATAGCTCCAAGAGGAATTAATACTACGTATCCAGCATCAGATGCGATACTTGATAAAACCCCTGCAAGTACAACAACTACCGTAATTAAACGTTTTGGTGTACTCATAACTAATTTCTTTAATAAAGCTGAAATGAATCCAGTTCCTTCAGCAAGACCAACCCCAAGTAATGCTACTAAAACTGTACCAAGTGGGGCGAATCCAGTAAAGTTACTTACTGCTGATTTAAATAAATATTGAACACCTTCTTTTGAAAGAAGACTATTTACTGTTACTGTCATTTCCTCAACAACATTCGTTGTACGATTAATCCCCTCGTACGTTACCGAAACTCCTGATGCTGCTAAGATTGCTGATAATACAACGATTACTCCACATAAAATTAAGAAAATTGTTGCTGGATGCGGTAACGCGTTCCCAATTCTCTCTACTCTATCGAGTATTGTTACTTTTTTCTTGCCGTTTTTCTTACTCATATGCTTACCTCCTTGTAAATTTAGCTCTTCTCCCTATGAGGCGAGGTAGTTTAAATGGTTAAACATAATTAATTATACCCAGAAAAGATTACCACATACTAGCGGAAATATATTCCAAAAAACATCAATTTTACATCATTTTGATACAAAATAAGCAAGAAAATACCACTAAAAGTACACATTTTTTTATTTTTTCAAACTTTTAACAAACAAAAAACAATGATAATAAACTTTAATTTCTAATTTAAGCCTACAGTGTAACCAATTACGCCATCGCCTAATATATTATTAATAATGCTAAATATAAGGAGATGAAGCGATGAGTTATCAAGAGGACTTAGATATCTTTTACGATAAAATCAACGTTGAATATGCTACCTATGTTGCGACTACCCTCGCCAACTTTGGTTCTAATGAAGAACTTGGTTTTAGAACAGCCGGATCTCAGGCAGAAACTGAGGCCAGCAACTTCATATTTCAAGAATTTATAAATATTGGCCTTCAAAACGTCAGAAAAGAACAAGTTAACATTGATTCCTGGGATTTTAAAAATGCCGCTTTATATTATGTCGATAAATTACAACCTAAAAAAATTACATTAAGTTCTTATGCAAATAACTGTATCATTGCCAACAAAGAATTTGAACTTGTTTATGTTGGACGTGGAACTCGATCTGATTATCAAGATCTCGATGTTAAAGATAAGTTGGTATTAATTGATTTAGATGAATATATCGGATGTCAGGTCGGAGTCTCAGCCTATCAAGCTAAAAAAAATGGAGCTTATGGAATCATTGTTGCTCCATTTGAAAATGACGATAAAATTATTACAGAATCTCTTAACTATGATAATTTTATTGCTCCTGCTAACATCCCTACTTTTTCAATGAGCTTAAAAGATGCTAAAGCGTTGAAAAAACGACTTGGGAAAAGGGAAAGTTTATCTGTGATTTTAAATTGTTATAATACGGTTACTCCTGATCAGCAGTCGTATAATGTGATTGGGGAAATTCCTGGTGAGCAATCGGATGAGTTAATTTTGGTAATGGCTCACTATGATGGAATTTTTCATAGTTTCCATGATGGAGCGAGCGGTTGCGGATTATTGCTCAGTTTAGCGAGAACTTTAAATTTGAGTGATTATAAGCCTAAAAAGACAATTATCTTTATTGCTCATAGCGCCAGAATTTGGGGGATGACGAATTCTTCGTTTAATTGGTCAGTCGGTAGTTATCAGCAAATAAGGTTTAATCATCCGGAATGGGCTGAAAAAGCTTTTATTGCAATTAATTTAGAAGGATTTGTCGCACAAGATGATTGTGATTCCCATATGATGAAAACAACTTATGAATACCAACGGATCATTCAATCTATTGAAAAGCTTGTCCGGGGATGTCCTTATAAAAAAGGAGCACTCGTTGATGCTCCAACGACTATTTTAAGTGATGATTTTCCTTATTCTCAAAGTGGGGTTCCGACTGTGATTAGTTATCGTCCAGATAGTGAGTACGTCAAAACAACGTATCGAACTAATTACGATTTGATTCAAAATCATTTTAGTCCCGCAGCTTATTTATACTGTCACAAGCTTTATGGAACGCTCATTATCCTCTTCGACCAAATGAAGATTAAGCCTTTTAACTTCGAGGCTTTGTTTGAGGCTCTTGAAAATAGTCTTGATTATGAGACATACCATCAGTATAAATCGCTATATCTTGAGATGCATAAAGCGAGATGGAGTGCTAAGAAATTGTATGACTATTTGAATCAGAACGAGTTTAGCAATCAAGAAATCAATTATTTGAATAAGCAACTTCACTATATTTATCTAGAGATTCAGGAATGTTTTGTGCGCCTTTCATGGAACGGATCCAGTATTTTTCCTCATGAGGCTCATCAAGAGAATATTTTTCAACTTCGTGAAGCAATTCGGTTATTGAAAAATCAAAAAGTTCCTGAAGCTATTATCGAACTATGTAAAATTGATTTAAATTTATTTAATTATTATTACGATAAAGACACATTTGATTTTTATGTGAACCAATCGTTATATGAAGACGATCGTCATCTTGCTTGGGGGAAAAATCTTTTACTTACCCATCTTGATTTATCAGATATTATTGAAACATTACGTCATAAAAGTAATTGGGAGAACCTCTATCCCGTGATTGAACAACTCAATCAAATTTTAGTTAATGAACAAAATCAACAAGCAAAGGTTGTTAACGAAGAAATTCATCATCTTAAAAAATTAAATAGCTGGATTAAATCCTTATATAAAAAATAATGACCATCTCTGAAGAATTTGATATCATTAAAAACGTACTATTAAAGTGAGGTTATAAAGAGATGCAAGCATTTAATGCAAAAATAATAGAAGCAAAAACAAAGGGTGGAGCTTATATCGAGATTCCATTTAATGTTGAAGAAGTTTATGGCGCTAAACGAGTAAAAGTTATTGCATCATTTGATGGAGTCCAATATCGTGGATCACTTGTAAAAATGGGAACTGATTGTCACATCATTGGGATTAAGAAAGAAATTCGTGAACAAATCGGTAAAACAATCGGTGACACTGTTACGGTGACACTAAAAAAAGATGAACTGCCTCGTATTGTCGAACTACCTGATGAGGTCAAATCGTTCTTTGAACAACATCCACAACATCTAGAATTTTGGAATTCTTTATCTTACTCAGTTCAGAAAAAAAACATTGATTCAATCAACTCAGCAAAAAAAGAAGAAACGCGTGCTAAACGATTAGCCACACTACTTCAAAAAATACAAAATAAAGAAAAATAAGAGAGCAGATTATTCTGCTCTCTTATTTTTTATGAAATTAATTCTTCTATTTTAAAATTTCATCTAATAATGCCGGATAATCAGTGAAGATTCCATCTACGCCTGCTTGAATTAGCTTTCTCATATAGGAAGGTGAATTCACGGTATACACATTCACGAGAATACCATTAGCATGAGCTTCTTTAATTAAATCTTCAGATACCCATCTCAAATTAGGATGAATAGCATCAGCTTTTAAAACTTTCGCAAACTCAATGACATTTTCAATGGGTTCATCATACAACAGGCCTGTTTTAATCCGTTCATCGAGTTCTTTACAAATACGAATCGATTCAGGATTAAAACTTGAAATCAAAATTTGATCGACTAATCCATATTGATGAATTAATGAGATGACATCCTCTTCAATTCCCACATAGTGAATTTCATCTGTTTTTAATTCAATATTTAAAATCACGCTATGTTGCTTGATTAACTTAAAGACTTTCTCAAGCGTTGGGACATTACAGTTATCCACTGTTTGAAATAATAATTTTCTCGTCTTTAGGGCTTGTAATTCTTCTAACGTAAAATCTTGAACAAGACCTTTTCCTCTAAGTGTTCTCTCAACATCCTCATCATGAATAACGACTAATTGATTATCCTTACTTTTATGAACATCAAGCTCAATTCCTGTCGCTCCTGCTTTAATTCCTTCTAAGAAAGCAAGTAACGTATTTTCAGGAAAATCTCCACTCGCTCCTCGGTGAGCAAAATTAATCATAAACACACCTCACATTTTTAACTTTACGACGATCCCAATTTAAAAACTATCCTTATAAAATAACACATTGTCTCCTGAAATGAAGTCGTTTTTCTAAATTAATTTCAAATTTTTTAAAGCGTTGTAAATACCATTCTCATGGATGCTATCCGTTACGTAAGTTGCTCTTTCCTTTAATAAATCACAACCATTCCCCATCGCAATTGAATAATCCACCTCAGCAAACATCTCTAAATCATTAAATCCATCCCCAAAAGCATAGTACTCCATCTCCTTACCACTTTGATGTGACCTAAGATAACGAATTGCGCTCCCTTTACTACAATGTTTATTGAAAATATCGTATCCGTCCTCAATATCAATAAGCTTTACAAAACTAAACTGTGGATAAGATTGACGCATCATTTCAATTTCACTATCCTTAATATATGCATTAATTTGAAAGATTTCATACTTTTCAATTTGATTTAAAATATCTTCTTCTAAGTATCCTAACGGCATATTGTATTTAATTGAAAACTCTGCTACCCAGGCCTGATTTAGTTTTCCTTTACTCTCATGAAGAAAATGAATACAATAGGGCGTTTGATTTTTTTCAAAAACCGTTAAAAGATCTCTGACTAACCTTTGATTCATGTATTCTTTATAAATCACTTCATCATTCACAGTAATTAAGGAACCATTAGCAGAAATAATCGTTTTAAACAGGTCATAAAAAGATTCTTGTTTAACCATAGCCAAAGATCTTCCTGTTGCTATGGCTATATTAATATTTTTCTTTTTTAAAGATTTAATTGCCTGTATGGTACTTTTTGAAATCATATTTTTTTCTCGACAGACGAGTGTATTATCCACATCAAAGAAAATTGATTTATTCATTTACATTCCCTCATTTTTAATTGTTTGCTTTATTATATTTTTCTAACGCCGTATTAATTGTTTTTGCAATGTTAGAAACTGCTGTCTGTGAATCAATTTCATTATTTAAAACTTTTTCAATATTTTCTTCAATTGAAGCACGAGCTTCTGGGAATACGCCTAAAAGGGCTCCTGATTGATTATTAGATTCTCTTAGTTGATTAATCGCTGTTAAAAATTCAGGATTTTTTTCTAAATGTTCTTGCATTGATTCAATGCCATAAGCGTCTTTAGTAACAGAGAAATATCCTGTTGCAGCTGCCCATTTTGCTTGGCTTTCTGCCGACACCATGAATTTAATGAATTCAAAGGCAGCCTCTTGTTTCACATCGCTTCCTTTATCCATGATCCATAATGAGGCCCCACCAATTGAAACACCACCTTCATCAGTTGAAGAAACTGATGGTAAATAAGCAGTCCCTAAATCAAATGATTCACCTACTTTTGATTTAATATCTGTTAAAGAAGCAGTTGATCCAATAATCATCGCAACCTTCCCAGAGCCAAACGCATCTAAAACAGCATCATCACTACGCCCTAAATTTAAAACATATCCTGAATCAATTAAATTTTTCCATCCCTGAATAATATTGAATGCCCCACCATTTTCATCAAAAACAACCGACGTCGCAATCCCATCACGTCCGTTTCCTTCATTCGCATAATCAAGACCTTGTTTAATTAAGAATTGTTCAAAAAACCATCCATATACTCTCATTGAATACCCATAGCGAGTCTCTGTCTTTAACATTTTAGAAAATTCAAGAATTTCATCGAAGTTTGTTGGTGCTACTTCAGGATCTAATCCTACTTCTTCAAATGCCGTTTTATTATAATAAAGAATTGGTGTCGACGTATTAAATGGCATTGAATATAACGTTCCATCAATTTTATAGTAATCTAAAATATTTTCTTCGAGGGAAGAAATATCATATCCATCACGATCAATCAATTCTTGCATTGGCGTTGCATACCCGCTATCGATCATCCATTTTGTCCCAACTTCATATAACTGCATAATATCTGGTCCTGAGTTTCCTAGAGCAGCACTTTTTAATTTATTAATCGAATCATCATATGAGCCTTGATACTCGGCCACTACTTTAATGTTACTTTGAGAACTATTGAATTCAGATACTAAAGTCTCAATCGCTTCTCCACCTTTCCCCCCCATAGAGTGCCAAAACGTCACCTCAGTTACTTTACTGGTCGATTTCGTCGCATCAGTTGAATTTAATACTTCATTTCTTCCACTACACCCTACTAATAATGATGTTGCTAAAATACTGGCCCCTGCTACTGGTAATAATTTACGTTTCATTATCTATTTCCTCCCTTTTTATCCTTTTACTGATCCCGCTGTCATTCCTTGAACAAGTGATTTTTGTCCTAAACTAAACACTAAAATAGATGGGATTAAAATTAAAACTGCCCCTGCTAATACCACACCATAATTGCTCCCTTCAGCAAACTGAAGCATACTGATTCCGATTTGTACGGTTCGATTATTTCCATTATTAATCGTTAACAATGGCCATAAATATTGATTCCATGTACTAATGAATGTATAAATCGATAAAGAAGCAATCGCTGGTTTTGAAATTGGAATTAAGATTTTGATTAAGAACATGAAGTTACTACACCCATCAATTCTTGCTGCCTCAATTAAATCTTTAGATAACGTTAAGTAGAACTGGCGAATTAAAAAAATCCCCATCGCTGATGTTAAAAATGGAACAATTAACACCTGTAAACTATCTGTCCATCCCCATGAACTTACCGTTAAAAAATTCGAAATAATCGTTGTTTCCCCTGGAATCATCATTGTTGATAAAACCATTAAGAATAATAATTTCTTTCCTTTGAAATCGTAGAAAGCAAAAGCGAATGATGCTAAACTCGCGGTAAAAACTTGACCGATTGTAACTAAGATTGAAACAACAAAACTGTTTACAATAAATCTAAATAAAGGAACACTATTGATTGCCGTGTGATAATTTTCAAGTGTAACCTTACTTGGTACTAGCTTAGGTGGATACTGTGAAATCTCTCCCGGTGTCATGAAGCTTAATGACACCGCATATAGAAGTGGTCCAATAATAATTACTCCAACCACAAGATTAACAATCGTTAAAATAACTCGATTTTTTTTAGATGTTTTCATTATTGATAATGCACTCCTTTTTTCTCAAATTTGAATTGTATTAAAGTGACAATCATCATGATGAAGAATAAGACAATGGCTTGCGTACAAGCTGTTTCAAATCGTCCGTTAAAGAATGCTTCTCGATAAATGGAATGAACTAAAACATTCGTTGAATCTCCTGGGCCACCTTGTGTTAATAATTTGATTTGGCCAAAAGCCTGAAAAGCATTGATTAAATTCATGAAAATTACTAAGAACATTTGAGGCGATACCATTGGAATAATGATATTTTTTAATTTTTGAAAAAAATTTGCCCCATCAATTGAAGCACTTTCTAATAGTTCTGCTGGAACATTACGGAGGCCTGTCGTTAAGAAAATAAAATTGAGTCCAAGATTTAACCAAACCGTGACGACGGCAACTGAGAAAAGAGCATACTTCGGATCAATTAACCAACCGATTTCTTGTCCTAACACAAAATTTAAAATGCCGTTGGTAGGATGGAAAATCATCGTCCATATAGCTGCGGCTGGAGCTGATGCAACCGCCATGGGCAATGAAAATAAAAGTTCATAAACTCGATTTCCTTTTAATTGATTGTTTGTGAGTAAAGCAAGAATAAATCCAAGAATAACGGCTGGTGTTGCGACCATTAAGACAAACTTGAATGTTACCAAAATTGAGTTATAAAACTCTGGTGATGTGAATAACTCAATATAATTTTCTAATCCGACAAATGATTTAATTTCTCCTCTTAAGTTAGTCGTGGATAAACTTAACATAATAGTTTTAAGAAATGGATAAAACACGAAAATCAAAAAGATGATAAAGGCTGGTGCTAAGTAAAAAAATGGCTCCATCTTTTTAATAAGATTCCGTTTGTTTTTAGTTACACTAATCCTTTCTTGCCCTCCCGTTTTAATCTTTGTAGAAATAATTGATTCTAAAAGCATTAATCTTCCTCCCTAGTCACTCTTTTCACACGATACTTAAACTATAGCAGTAGAAATTTAAGAGAAGATGAATGAATCGTTAATAAAAATTAATAATATTAATTTTCTGTGAATTAGACTGTTCAGTGTAAACCATTAGTAAAAAATTGTAAAAATACTATTTTTTCTTTATCCTTCATAAATTTAATTCACTCAAAAAAGACGATTAGTTTTATAACTAATCGTCTTTTTTTGACATCTTCAATTGACTCATCATCCAACTTCTTTTCCTAATGAGACTAAATATTAATGATTTACCTTATTTTCATCAGATAACATATCTTCTTCCGTTAAAATAATTAGATTATTGATTTGATTCGCATTTAAAATAGCTATCTCTCCATACTCTTTAACATATGAAATGAGTGCTTCATCTAACGTACCAAATGAATTTAATAGGTTTGAACTTTGACTCATCTGATAATCGTCTCCGCCTGCTACCATGAAATCATTCATGGCAACCACATATGTTTGGGTTAACTCTAAAGGTTGCTGATTAAACTGAACGGATAAAACTTCATAGCGATCAGGACATCCCGCTTCTTGAACTAATTTAGCTTCAACTAAGAGACCTGCAAAATGAAGAAATCTTCCACTACCTATTACTAATCCTTTATTTAGAATTTCAATAAGTTGTTTCCCAGTCATTTCAACCGTTACGATATGATTACTAAAGGGTAAAACCTTCAATACATCACCTTTCGTAATCATTCCAACATCTATTGAATCACGAATTGTTCCACCATTGATGAGTGAAATATCAGCTTGTGTTTCATTTAACATAGCAGCAGTTAATAAATGACCTAAATTCGTATGGCCATTTAAAACAGAAGAACGACCTCCCTCTAATTTAATAGCCGTTGTGCCAATAACTTCTTCCAAAATTGATTTTTGGTTATTTTTTATCCTATCAATGACTGACTTGACTTCAGTATCCTCTTCACATTTTTCAAGTTGTTTCATCGAGATTTGATGTGGTACTAACTTAATTATTTCATCTGCCATCAAATCATACTGGATAGTAACCACGCCAACATTTTTAAAATGTTCACCCGTTGACGTTAATATGGTCCCATTTACGATTTCATATTGATTTAACTCAGAATGACTATGACCATCGATAATCAAATCAATATCATCAACCTGACTGGCGATTGTTGTCGATTTAATCCTACTATCTGTATCAATTCCCATATGCATTAGGCCAATAATCACATCAACTCCCCTCTCTTGTAACACTTGAACCATTAATTTAGCTTCTGCTACAATCTCTTCCTCTGTCCCAAATGTTAAGCCCACTACATTTTCAGGATTCGTTTTAGTCACCGTTTCAGGTGTCGTCAGCCCAAACAATCCAACACTCATTCCTCCAATCTCTTTGACAAAACAATCCCCGTAGCGTAACTTCCCCTCTATCGTTTTTACATTAGCCGCTAATAATTCAACGTCAGCTACTTTTCCAAGCCCAACTAGTCTATCTTGTCCATAGTTGAAATCATGGTTCCCAGGTGACATCGCATCATATCCAACAACCTTTAATACCTGTGCAACACTTTCCCCTAATTCTACTGTAGCAAATGGCGTTCCATGAAATATATCACCGGCATCAAGAACAAGGTATCCTTCTGCTCTTGTATACTCATTAGCTAGATTGATAAAATGTTTAAATTTTGCAAATCCGATATTTTCATCCACACCTCCATGAATATCATTCGTATGGAAAATATTAAGATCTACAATCGTTTCATCATCTGATCCAACTTCTATCCCATCTAAAGCGCCTAAATATTGTTGCACTAGCGTCAAAATATAAAGCTCATCCTTAGAGCTACTCATCATGATTAATAATAAAAATATGAAGTTTCCTATACTCAAAAGTTGTTTTCCCATCTTCATTCACATCACCTCTCTAAAATAGATGGTCTACTGTATATAAACAAAAATGTTTTTGACAAGCAGCTGGGGATTATTCTATATGCCAAACACTGGATTACCTACATTTTAGAATTAACCTAATTTTATAAAACTTTTTGATACTAGATTCCTTGCGCTGCATCATAAGCTTGCTAATTCGTAGCTTTCTTTCACTGATAAGTAAAAAGTTTCTCAAGTATTAAAAACTTATCTGAACTTATATATATAAATTACCAAATAGTCAAAGAATTATTAATGAAAAAGGCTATCTATATAGATAGCCTTTTTCATTAACGCTCAGAATATTTCATAACTGTATCATTTAAATATTGTCTAAATATTTTAAAGACATGTAATGAAATGCCTTGTGGATAACTTAAAACCTTTAATTCATGCCCCTTATACTCTAAACGATATGCGGGATGGACATGAGGATAATCATTCAACTTGAATCCCACATTTTCATAAAAATGAAGACGCTTAATTGAAATGTTATCCACAGGTGGATCAATTTCAAGAATAAGAGTCTTTTGAAGCTCCCTTAATTCATGTAATACTTTTGTTCCAATTTTTTGACCCCGAACCTCTGGATGTACGGCTAAATGTTCAATATAAATAAACTGTGGATAAATCCAATATCCTACGATTGCAATAACACGCTCTTCTTCTACAATAGCTATAAAATAAAATTCCTCATCTTTCATTGCTGCTTGCTGATCTCTTAGTAAACGTTGTTCAAAAACCGGAAAACTTTGTTCATAAATCGCCCATGCCTGATTAAAATACTTCTCATCAGATGAACGTAATCGAATTCATTTCATGAAATCCCTCCTTATTACTCCTTATTGTAACAAAAAAAGCAGACTATTCTGCTTTCTCTAACTTAAATACTGAAATTTGTGGCACATTAAATAATCGAAACGGTACTTTTGTATTTCCAATCCCGGTATTTACATAAAGTAATGTCTTTCGATTATTTCCAAAATCATAAAGCCCACGCACATAATCCTCTGCCAAAGCTGTCGTTAATAATGGCCCATAAAATGGAATATAAACTTGTCCTCCATGGCTATGACCAGCTGTTGCTAAATCAATGGGGTAACTGAGGAAATCAGAAATTAAATCTGGTTCATGAATCAGTAGCAAATTCAAGTGATCATTACTGATTCCTTGCATCGTTTTATTTGAATTATAGTACCCAATTAAAGCATCATCAGCACCGAATAAACTGATAGTTGTTCCTTTAACTTCTAAAGTCCGACTGGAATTTACAAGCACTTCAAACCCTGCCGACTCCATTAAATCTTCATAAAAGCGTTCTGCACCGCCTCCGTAATCACGATTTCCAAAAACCGCATATTTACCATTTGTTGCTTTTATTTTAGATAAAATCGTCGCAATCTCATCAATTGACCCATCATACTCCGCTGCATTATCCATTAAATCACCTGTGAACAATACAAGATCCGCCTGTTGTTCGTTAATCTTATCTACAACCTTTTTAAGATCTTCTGTTGTAAAAAAATCACCGACATGAGTATCTGAAAATTGCACAACCGTAATAGGATTGCCCGCTACTTGCTCAAATTTCATATCATATTGCTTCACACGTAATAAATGAGGTTCTACATAAGCAGAATAAAAACCAATCAAAATGCCGACAACCATCAAGATACCAAATAGTTTCGCCATTAATCTCATGTATTACCCCTCTTTTTCTAACTATGTTTACTATGTTAAATGACTCTAACAACACTTTATTCTACTCTTTTCACGCTATAAAGACAAACGAAAAGAATGTCTCATTATTAGATTATTTGACATATCAAAAAAACCTCATGTTAATCATGAGGTTTTAATCGCTCTAAACGATGAACTAATACTTTAAATGTATTATCTTCTTTTATAAAATCATAACATCTATCCATATCTAATGACCTTAAAAGTAATATAGGTAACTGAGACGCAGCGGCACTTTCATGTAAATCCAACAGATTAAAAAATTCAGACTTTCCTTTTTTCTCTGTTGATGATAACTTATCGACTAGCATTCCTAAAAACGATAACGTTTTTTCTTTATTTTTCAATCTTGCATAAAAATTAGCAGCCTCTAGAGCATAACCTAATCCTAATTCTCTTTCTAAATCAAATAAATTTACAAGTTCAGGCTGAATAAGTAATAATTTTTCTGCCAACTCCAAGTTGTCTTCCTTAATGGCTAAATTCTCATAATTAGATAAATATAACGTAATAGATTGAAGTGCTCTCATTATATTAGTTTGAATCATCTTTTTAGCTTCATCGTAACGTTTTTGACGGATATATATTGGAATTAATAAATCATCTCTGTTCAATTCAGATTTTGGGATTTTTAATAATACTTCTTCTGCTTTTTTCTCATCTTCCGTCATGCCATAAAGACTAGCTAAAAGAAAATGAGCCTGTTCTTGTACTTTGATATCTGAACTAGTGGCTGCTTCTTCAAACAGGGCAATTGCTTTATTCATCATTTCTAAAAAATCTGACTCTTCTGTTAAAAAACTAAATGACATCATATATAAAGAACCAATATTCAGCTTTAGTTCTAAACTATTTGGGTACTGATGCAAATACGATTCACATTCTTTGACGATCATCTCAAAAGGTTGAGTCTGTAACATACTTTGACATTTTTTTATAAAGACGTCGATTTCCTCCGTCGATAAGGTCATATCATAACTCATCAGTTCGTCAATACTTGTATTAAAATAGCGAGCAATCGCCGGTAATAGCGTAATATCTGGATAACTCGTGTTATTCTCCCACTTTGAAACAGCAGGTACTGAGACTCCCACAGCATTTGCTAATTGTTCTTGTGTGACCTTAGCTTTCTTTCTTAACTCATAAATAACTTTTCCAATATTCAAATTCATCGTTTTGTCTCCTTAAAATCTTACGACTCGGGCCCTTTAAATTTATTATACGTCCTCGATAAGGAGGAAACAATAACGCGATAATTAAACTTGTAAGCATAAAAATTAACCATACGTTAATATACACGAGCATCATTTAAATCAATTATCCTTTCGTATACTAGTAGGTATGAATCATAAATAGAATTCTTTGGATAAGCTCGTTTTATTAATTCATAATCTATTATATCTTGCCAGTTACGACTTCCCTTTGATTTTTTATCTTCTTTTGGGGAATAAATAATTTTTATATCGGTCTCTTTCTTAGTTTTGTAATCTAATAATCTTATTAGAAGTTAATCAACCTTCTACATGAATCATAATCTGAGTCATATAATTTTCATAACCTTTTACAGAGATTTCATCTAACAGCAACTCTTCATATGCATAACCAATAATTTTCAATTGTTTCTCTTCAATAAAATTCAATAATAATTCGTATGTTTTGTAAATCTGCTCATAACTTCCTTTATGATATCCTACTACATACTTTCCTCTAGGTTTTAAAAATAACATTCGAGCCTGAGTTTTATTAGTTATAGGAGAATAAAAATATGTATACTTAGTGCACTCCTGATTCAATAAATTCTCCTTGCTAATCATCGTGCCAATAGAATACAAAGTCGCATGTCCCAGTTCATCATCCTTAAGAAATTCAACTAATGCATTAAAAAACTTTAAATCATCAGAGATATCTAATTTATTACTTAAAATTAAATAATCTTCTTGATATTCTTTTATCTCAATTTTAGTATGATCAATTAAAGTTGCTTTTTTCGTTAGCTCAATTTTAGTTTTCATTACTTGTTGAATCCGTTTCAAATAGTCAATTTCTCGATTGACTTTAATCACCTGATCTTCAAATAATTCAATTAATCCCTCAGGAGTTCGATTATCGAGATAAATTTTAATCTCATTTAAAGACATTCCCATTTCTTTTAAAACAGATATAACAGCAAAAACCTCAAACTGTTGATAAGTATAGTAACGATATCCATTGCTATCCCTCTTAGCCGGTTGAAAAATACCAATGTCGTCATAATGAAATAGAGTTTGTTTTTTAACTCCCCACAACTTTGCAAATTCTCCTGTTGTAAAATACTTCGATGAAATTCCACTCATATTTATGTGCTCCTCTTGACTGTATGGTTACCGTATACTTTATCATAGTATAGCAAGATACAAAATATTTTTTAAAATAAGGTGGGATTAATCTGAATCAATCAACATTATCTTTTAAATCATTTATGAACTTTACGATTCCAACCATGATTATGATGGTCTTTTTATCACTTTATACCATCATTGATGGAATCTTTGTTTCCCGCTTCGTCGGGCAAGCCGCTTTATCAGCTATTAATATTACACTTCCACTATCTACGCTAACTTGGGGAGTTGCTATCATGTTTGCAACTGGTGGGAGTGCCATCGTGGCAAAAAAATTAGGGGAAGGAAAAACATTAGAAGCCAAACAAAATTTCACACTCATTGTTATCTGCTCAACCATTATTGGAATTGTTTTAATGCTAATAGAACTTATCTTCTTAGATCCGATTATTAAATCATTAGGTGCCACTGATACCCTATTTTCATATTGTAAGGAATATATTTCAATCATAACATTCTTTGCCCCAGTCGCTATTTTAAAATCACTATTTGACTACTTTATGGTAACAGCAAATAATCCGAAATTGGGACTCATCAATACACTAATTGGTGGATTTAGCAACATGATTCTCGATTATGTCTTTATTGTAATTTTAAAAATGGGAATTGCCGGAGCTGCCTTAGCAACCGTTATTGGAATGTTAATTCCTTCAATCATCGGAATTATCTACTTTTTAAATAAAAAGAATTACCTTCACTTTGAAAAGCCTGTATTTGATGCCAAAGTACTTCTTCAGAGTGCTTCAAATGGTTCCTCTGAGATGGTTACCAATCTTTCAAGTGGAGTTACAACCTTACTATTTAATCTTATGATGATTAATTACCTAGGTGAAGATGGAGTAGCAGCCATGACTATCGTGTTATACGCCCAATTTCTTCTCATTTCAATCTATCTTGGATTTTCATCAGGAGCTGCACCTCTTATTAGTTACAGCTACGGAGAACAAAATTCTAATGAATTAAAACAACTCATTCGATATAGCTATGGATTTATCCTTGTCGCATCGATTACAACCTTTATTCTTTCCTTTATCTTAGCCCCATCTATTATCCAAATTTTTACTGGGGATACAGGCGACGTCTATCAAATGACTCTTGATGGATTTAACTTATTTTCTATTAGCTTCTTAACCGTTGGAATTAATACCTTTGCATCTGCTATGTTTACTGCTTTTTCAAATGGTAAAATATCTGTTTTAATTTCAACAATGAGAACATTAGTTTTAGTCATCATCGGGATTACCATATTGCCTTTGTTTTTAGAAGTCAATGGCATCTGGTTAACCATTCCATTTGCTGAGATCATAACACTATTTATCTCTATTTTCTTTACGTTAAGATATCGCCATCAATATCAATATGCTTAGAAAACGCCCTTCTTGATAGTTTTCTAAGCACATTGATACAACCATCATCACTTAACAATCCAAATAAAAAGCTAGCACGTGATGTAGTGCTAGCTTTTTTACATTAGTTAAAATCTAAATATTCATGATAAACGTATCCTGTTTGTCCATCGTATGAAACTTGAACCCATTCATCGCTATAATTACGGTTTAATACTGTGATTTTTTCACCTGAGATTAATTGGCCAATAATGGTTGTTCCTGTTTTTGGTTCCTCACGAACATTAACCCCATCAATATTACAAGTTGCTTCAACTGTTTGGGGTACTTCAACCACTGGTTGTT
The DNA here is from genome assembly GCF_000191865.1 of Turicibacter sp. HGF1. Classification (NCBI taxonomy): domain Bacteria; kingdom Bacillati; phylum Bacillota; class Erysipelotrichia; order Erysipelotrichales; family Turicibacteraceae; genus Turicibacter; species Turicibacter sp. HGF1. The sequence goes on along the minus strand of NZ_AEXQ01000036.1, from coordinate 5,852 downwards.
CTGATTGAGGTATTTCTGGTTGTGTTTCTTCGACCGGAGTTTCAGGTTGAGTAACTTCTTCCTGTGTTACATTTTCTTCTGTTATCGTATTAGTCACCGATTGGTCTTGTTCATTTGCCTCGGGTGCAACATCTGGTGTCACTTCAGTATCTTCTAATGTTAAATATTCTTGTTCTACTTTTGGAGTTTCAAAAGTTACTGCCTTAACACCTGTATAAGTAATTAATCCTACACCTAACACTGTTAATACTCCAATAATTGAAGCCCCGATTCTCTCACTCCAAGAACTTACTTTATCTTCAAATTCATCTTTATTTCGTCGATTCATCTATAGCCCCTCCTAATAAAAAACATTCTACGTTGTCCTAAAAAGTCTAATTTAGGGTTATTTTGTAGTCTTAGACTATCATATCATAAAATTTAAGAATAAATATGTTTTTTTTGGTGACATTATACGGTAGTTTTATACTTTTTTTAATAAAAAACGAGAACCTAAAATTCTCGCTTCACTACTTCTAATCTACTATTTCATTCCCTAAAAACTCTACTTGATCCCGCATTCCACTTCCATCATATGTAATCACATACTCACAACTTTGACCTTCATAAGTTATCACTACTTTCATCGCGGGAATTCCTTCAGGAACTGGACACTTTAAATAAAGAGCCCCATAATTTTGAACATCATTAATCTCAAGCAAGGCATCACCAGTAGCTAGGTGATTTTCCTCCCAATTAACAGGATACACTGTAATCTGACTTCCGATATATTTTGGAATAAATAAAAATGACTCCTCAACTGGTTCTACCCTAAATTTCGTCAAGGTCATTGTGGTTAACTTACTTTCATCTAAGTTATGCACAACTACCCCCAAATCAGTCTCTCCCATCTGAATCGCAAGACTTTCTCCCCCCTGATTTAGAATATTAACCTCTTGTTCCACACCACAAGCTCCCAAACATAAAACCATCACGATAAATAATAAATACTTTTTCAAACTACCCCTCCTAATATTTCCATTTATTACAATTATATTACAATAATTGATTATTTAATCAGTTATCATGACGAATTAATAGATAATTTCATTTATGAAATCGCTTTATTTAGTTATTTAAACATGATATAGTAAAAATAAAACAATTAATTTTAAGGGGGGACCTCTGATGTCAGTTTTAACTGTCAACTTCATGTCTAAATGTTTAAATCGAAATGTAACTTATAAAGCCATTATTCCAATTGAAAGTTCACTTGAAAGTGATACTGTTCCACCATTTAAAACCCTTTATCTTTTACATGGGATGTTAGGAAATTGTGAGGATTGGATTACAAATACACGTATTAAAAAACTGGCTACTGATCATCAATTAGCTGTTATTATGCCCTCAGGAGATAATAGTTTTTATGTTGATCATCAAAAACGTCAAGATTATTATGGCAGATTCATTGGTGAAGAACTCATTAATCATTCTAGAGCAATGTTTCCACTTTCTAAAAACCGAGCAGATACTTTCATCGCTGGACTCTCAATGGGTGGATATGGTGCCATTCGAAATGGTCTAAAATATCATGATACATTTAGTCATATTGGTGGATTTTCTTCAGGTCTTATTTTAGACGAAGCTATAAATGCACCAATAGAACACGAAACTTTCTTTAGAACACGAGATTACTTTGAAAGTATCTTTGGAGATCTAACTCAACTATCTGGTAGCGATTGTGACTATTATGCCCTTATTAAAAAGCTAAAAACTGAAAACTTAGAAATCCCAAAACTATATCTTTCTTGCGGGACTGAAGATTATTTATTAGTTAATAATCGAGAGTATAGAGATTTCTTAACTTCAGAAAACATCGAATTTACTTATATAGAAAGTAAAGGAGAACATGATTGGTGCTTCTGGGATGAATACATTGAGAAATTCTTAGAATGGCTTCCAATTCATTCTAAATAATTTCAAAAAACGATTTTTTTCGATAGAATGAAATCGTTTTTTTATTTATCTTCTCTTTAAAAAACATATTTATTATTACTAAACTTATAGATTAAAAAAATTAAATTTAAAAAAATGACTTCTAACCTATAAAACTAATTGATAAAAACTATTAAATTTTACCTAATATATATCTTGTCTAGGACTTGTTTTAACAAAAAGAATTGACATCGTTCTATTCCTATAAATTTCTACTTTTTTTATATATTAAGAGTAGTACTTGAACATTAGCTTTATGATATTCTATATTTAACAAACACTATATCTAAACTCAGCCATAGACTCAATCTGATAGAATGGAGTGCTTGAATGTGATAAAACATCAATCATTATTAAAATTATGTTTTTCATTTATCGTCTGTACCAGTTTTACAACTTTATCTGCCTGTAATCGTAAACAATCAATCAACAATCTCTCAGTAACTTCTTTAGATCCTTCAAACATCTCACTTGAAGTTACAATTCTTGATACCGGAAAATCAGACTGTATTTTTATAGAAATTGGTGATAAAACTATCATGATTGATACTGGTTTAGATCGAAATGGCGAACAAATTCTTGCTTCCCTTCATGAAAAAGGAATTGATCATATCGATTATTTAATTTTAACCCATCTAGATAAAGATCATATCGGTGGTGCCGATATCATTTTAGATGAAATTCCTGTTGATCAAATCATTCAAGCCAATTATTCAAAAGATTCAACCCAGTACCAAGAATATATCGATGCATTATCTCGTCACGATATAACGCCACTCCTTTTAACACAAACCATGAACTTAACAATAAATGATGCTCAACTAACACTGTATCCAGCACAACAAACAGAATACGAACAATCAAACGACTATTCCATTATAACTAGCCTCATCTATGGAGAAAACAGTTTTTTATTTGCAGGAGATGCAGAATCACAACGTTTAACAGAGTTTTTAACTATTTATCCATCTACCTATAAATTTTTAAAAATTCCGCATCATGGAAAAGATAATGATGTCCTCCCACTCTTTTTAAATACAATTAAACCTGATTATGCTGTTATCACTTGTTCAGAAGATAACGCTCCAGATCAAAAAGTTATCTCAATACTCAATCAGCTAGGAACTCAAACACTCTTAACAAGCGATGGTGCTATCAGCATCAAATGTACCGAAAATCAAATGTCCGTAAATCAGCAATTAACTCAATATATTAGTTTTGAAAGTAATTAAAAAAGATTTACCTTGGTAATTCAAGGTAAATCTTTTTTTGTTATTTTATCAAAAATGTAAAAAACTCAATTTTTCAACACAAAAAAATAAGAGTATAGAATAGTATAATCATTCTTAATATATAAAGATGAATAACAAAAAGTTGATTGGAGTGTTTATTTTATTATCATTAGTTATTGATAATACCTTTATTTTCGTATTCGTATGCTATTAGTTCATAGCTAGACTATATGATTATATTAAGCCAACAGATATTGATAATGTAGAATTGATACTAGTTTCAGGAGAATCATTCAATTCATTGCAAGGTGTAATGGTCTATGATAAGGAAGCTGGACCTTTATCCAACCTTAAAGTATTAGAAACTTATGCCCCATATGAAGAAGAAGATATTGATAATACTGTAACGACAGTCACTCATATCTTTTAGGTAAACTATCAAGTATAAACATTAAGTGACGCAGATGTTTCATCGCTAATTGTTCCACATCCAGATGATCAATTAACACAGATAGTTCAGGAACAACTATTATATAGATAAAAGAAGAAATAAATTACACCTTCTATAAAATAAAAATTTTTATGTCGTTTTGAAAACTTCAGATATAAATACTTTAAAAGGAAATTTCATTGAATTAAAAGTAACTAAATCAATTCAAGCTAGTATTGATTTACCTGTAGTTCTGCCAGTGTACCCGATTAGGCTCCACAGGAAAAATCACAAAATCTAGATTAACGAAGTGTATCCAATCAAAATTCAGATGAAAACCACTTACAGGATATAATAATATTACCTTATTATAATAATTGAATTATCATCATTCAATCGTAATAAAAATTGTGGATAAATTTATCGATTCGGCTATTTAAGAATATTTTTATCTTATAAAATTAATTAGCTATATAAGTATGAAAACCTTAGAAAAATGACAATTTTGTTCATTTCTCTAAGGTTTTTTCTTTAAAAAAATTTAAATTAATTATTGAATCATACTATTTCGTGATTTCTAACAATGTATTAAGTTTCCCGAGATTGTTTTCTTCATCAGTAATAATTTTTTGAGCTAATTTAATAATTTCTTCATGATTGGTATTCGCCAAAATCAAATTAGCAAATTTTTGTTCATAGTCTAAATAAACCACCATTTTATCTAAATAATCCTTATCGACAGTACCGGGTACATTTTCTCTATCTATCTTTAAACTAATAATCATCTCATTATAGAGTTGATTGAACTGTTCAAGATATGCTGTTTCTTTTGTTTCATCAATCACAGGATCCTTTTCCATAGATTTTAATAATTTTTCAATTGCTTTTATATGGTCTTTACTCGTTTTTACAACTATATTTACAACATCTTTTATTTTCTGGTTACTTCCATAACGAAGTTCAGACTTAGAAATCTCAACTCCAAATTGTTCATAAGGTAATATGTAAAATAAGAAATCTAAATTTAAATCACCTGTTTTTTCTGTGTATTTAATTTTTTCCATCATATTTTGATGAATAACCTCATATTTATCCAAGTAATCTATTTCTTTTAAATTCTTTACCTCGGTTGCATGACAATCCACCGTTGCTATAAACATCGTCATGATTACTACGAATATCCATTGAAATCTTTTTTTCATTTTTAAATCCTCCTACACAAATAACAAAATAAATTTTTTTGTCTGGGTTTCTTTTTTACCACAATAATCAAAATCTAATGCTAGCTTTTGTGACCTCTCAACTTTCATCTTATTTATTATTTAAACTCGAAATAAAAACTATGCTATCCAATATTAAGTAAGAAAAAGATGTCGAACTTCTCTTTCAGATTCCTACAAATTTATCATTTCAAAAAAGCTATACTATATTTAATATTTTCACAAAATTATTTCCCAAAGTATTTTCTTTTTTTATAATACAACTTAAATACAAGCAAAAAACAAAACTATAGAATAAATCTATGAATATTTTCTATAGTTTCGATGGTATTTGAAGAATTTTTTCTCTGAAGTTGTTTAAAAATACTGTTTGATATGTTTAAGTATAGTGGTAGTATAGAAGAAAAAAATGAAGAAAAAATAAAAAAAGCAGCCTGGAAGGATAAATGATAAAAAGTAAAAGAACTATCAAAGAAAAAAGATAGAAAAAGAAGGTTAGAAGAAAGATTCTATAAATAATGCTCCAGAAAGCAGAAAGCATAAAAATAAAGAAAAATGAAGATTTTTATAAAAAATAGAGTTTATGTAAATTTCTAAAAATGATAGAAGAAACTAGTTCTGTTGAAGTAATAAATAAGAGTCAAAAATAAAAACTTAATGATACATAATGAAAGTAATTCACCTATTTTAAATCAAACTTAATAATTAGGCTCTTTTAAGACTAATTATCTTATAGTAAAAATAACTGTTTTTTCCTCATAAAAAATTATCGCTAATCGTATATAAATAATTAAAAGATAGTTTCATAAACGCCATAATAAAAAGAAGCATTCAATTTACTGAATGCTTCTTTTTATTGCAAATAGTCATTTTTATCCCGTATCAACGATTATCTTAGAATCATACCTTAAATAACTACTATATAAGATATTCCTAATTACTTTAATTTTACAATCTATCTACCTGTTAAAAGAATAAAACACATTAATTTCTAGC
>NZ_AEXQ01000037.1:0-944 GCF_000191865.1 Turicibacter sp. HGF1 | reverse complement strand
TCCTGAATTATATAATTAAGTCAGACAACTGGTAAACGTATTTAATGGTAATAAAAAAGACATAGATGGTACACTTAATTCATCGCCAAACAAATTAAGGAGTTTTCATCTATGTCTTATCATCATCTTAACATAAATCAGCTGACAAATATAGAGTCAAATTATTATTTAGGAGTTAACGCTCGTGAATGTGCACGTCGCATGAACATTGGAAAAGACAAAGTGTATCGCTATTATCGCTTATTCAAACAAGGATTAACAGTTGAAGAAATCTACTCCACTTACAAGCAAAATAAAAAGCGTTGTGGGAGAAAAGAACGTGTGTTATCAGAACAGAAGTTAAAGAATATTCATGAGTTATTAGGTCAAGGGTGGTCATTAGATGCTATCGCGGGTCGTGATAAGATCATGGATCACTCAGAAAGAGTCTCGACTAAAACATTATATAAGCTTGTTAAAAATGGAGTCATTGACGCTAAAAAGCTCCGTCGAAAAGGAAAGAATAACCCTAAAAATCACAAAGAAACACGTGGGAGAATTAATGATTGTAAAACCATTCATGAGCGAGATAAGCAGTATCCTAAAGCTTCGATGAATCAAGAATATGGGCACTTTGAAGGGGATACCATTGTCGGTAAGAATCGTGAATCAGCCATTGTCACTTTAGTTGAAAAGAAAAGTAAATATATCGTACTATTAAAAGCAAGTCGTAAGAGTCAAGATGTCAAAGATGCGACATTAAATTGGCTAAATGAACAAGTTGAAATCGACATCAAAACAATAACCTTTGATCGAGGAAAAGAGTTTTCTAGATGGAAAGAAATTGAACAAGAAAGCAAGATACCTCTTGAGATTTACTTTAGTGATCCAGGAGCACCAGGACAACGAGGATTGAATGAGAATTCAAATAGTATCGTTAGACAAGATCTACCGAAATCCACGGA
>NZ_AEXQ01000038.1:0-20025 GCF_000191865.1 Turicibacter sp. HGF1 | reverse complement strand
AGACCTTTTTTTATGTATCATTTTTTGAAAACGTTTAACGAGTTTATAGGTACTATTAGCAAGACAAAATCTATCTTTTTAAGTATCTAGTTTTTGGTACTATAAAAAAGCAGTTGAGGCAGAGGTTTAATCAATTGATTACGTATTGATAAAGTGAGGTCACATTTATTTTAGATGATCAATAACCTCTAATAATGATTCGACAATTTTAACTGTTTTATTGGCAAACTCTTCATCAGGATATTTCATATCTGGTACGCAGATAACATCTATATTTCCAGCGTGTGCTGCTGTAATGCCGGCTTCACTGTCTTCTAAAACTAACGCTTCCTGAGGAGTTATTCCTAATTTTTCACAGGCTGTTAAGAAAATTTCAGGATGAGGTTTTCCACAAGTCACTTCATCGCCACAAATCATATCATCAAAATATTGATAGATATTTGCTGTTTTTAAAATGATATCCGCACGAGCACGAGCACTACTGGTTGCTACAATTGTTTTATAGTTATTTTCTTTTAGAAACGTTAGTAATTCAACGATTCCTTTTTTTAATGGTGTGTTAAGTTTTAGGCGGTTATCTAATGAGACATGAACATCATCCCAGACCTCATCTATTGGGAAATCTTCTCCGTAGTGATCTATTAATACTTGATAAACGCCTTTTTTATTTTTTCCTAGGCAACGACGATAAAGTGTTTCGTCAAATTTATATCCTAATTGATCTAACTTATGACAATATTCTTCATAAGTCACTCTTTCACTATCAATCATTAATCCATCCATATCAAATATTATAGCTTTTTTCATATCTAATCCCTCATTCTAAATTTGATAAGTGGATTATAACAATGAATATGGCATAAAGCAATGTTATAAGGGAGATTATCTCTCATATCAAAAAAGCCCTACTAAGGGAGGAAAGCTACGAATTCGCAAGCTCATTTCCTAGCGTGGGGGCCCCCTATTTTTACGACTGGCTAAACGCTTGATTCAACTTTTTAATAAAACCACATAATTTCTCCATAGTGTTGTCATATAATATCGCGGGTTGTGAATGTACCTACTTTGCCGATGATATTGAAAGGATGTGAGGGTATGGACGGTAGTCCGAGTTGTTGTAAGGATAATAAGATGGGTTCCATATCTGACCATCTTATGAAGTGGAGGATATGGTAACCAAGGAGGATTGAGCCATGGTTATTGAAATTAAAGAGTTAATTGAAAGAAATAAGTTATTAGAGTTATGTGAGTATTTACAAGAATTGAATTCTGTTGATGTAGCGAATCAATTAATGGATCTTGAGGATGAAGAGTTGGTTTTAGTTTTTAGGATTTTACCTAAGGATATTGCTGCAGAAGTTTTTTCCTATTTAGATAAAGATTCTCAACAACATATTGTGGAGTCGATTACAGATCGAGAAGTCACACAAATTGTGGATAAGTTATTTTTAGATGACACAGTTGATTTTATTGAGGAGTTACCTGCAAATGTTGTAAAAAAGGTTATTCGAAATACGTCTCCTCAAAAACGTGAGTTGATTAATCAATTTTTGAAATATGCTGAGTATTCAGCAGGTTCAATTATGACGATTGAGTTTGTTGATTTAAAAGCGTATATGACTGTTAAAGAGGCAATTAATCATACTCGAAAAACTGGAACAACTAAGGAAACGTTAGAAACTTGTTTTATCATTGATCAAGCACGTCATCTTTTAGGATCGGTGACACTTAAAGATTTAATTTTAAGCGAAGATGATATGATAATTGAAGATATTATGGACACTAATCTTATCTCAGTTCAAACATCGGTTGATCAAGAAGAGGTTGCACATTTATTTAAGGCGTATGATTTAGTAACGATGCCCGTCGTGGATAAAGAAAACCGTCTAGTAGGAATGATTACGATTGATGATGTTGTGGATATCATTGAGCAAGAAAATACGGAAGATTTTCAAAAGATGGCAGCGATGGCACCAAACGAGGAACCTTATTTAAAAACTCCCGTTTTATCTTTAGCTAAACATCGTATTATTTGGTTATTAGTTTTAATGATTTCAGCAACGGTGACAGGTCGTATCATTCAAGGGTTTGAGGAAGTCATTCAATCGGTTGTTATTTTAGCATCATTTATTCCAATGTTAATGGACACAGGGGGAAATGCTGGTTCTCAGTCTTCTACTTTAATTATTCGAGGATTAGCGCTTGGTGAAATTACGACTCATGATTATTTAAAAGTTATGTTTAAAGAGTTACGAGTAGGAAGTGTTGTGGCAATTGTTCTATCTGTTGTCAATTTTTTAAGAATTTATTTTATTGAGCATGTCGAGTTTATGGTCGGAATTACTGTTTGTGCAAGTTTGTTCTTTACGGTTATTTTAGCTAAAGTGGTGGGAAGTATTTTACCGATTATTGCTAAGAAGTTAAAATTTGATCCAGCTATTATGGCGAGTCCGTTGATTACAACGATTGTTGATGCCTTTGCATTAATTGTTTACTTTATGTTAGCTCGCACACTTTTAGGAATTTAATATGAAAAAGCCTACATTGTAGGCTTTTTCTGCTTATAATAAAAGAGAGATTGGAGTTGATGAGATGCGTATTTTAATGGTAGATGATGAAGTAAAGATTTGTGAATTTGTACAGGCGTGTTTAGATAATGAAGGGTATCAAACAGAGGTTGCTCATGATGGTAAAACAGCACTTAGTTTATTTCATCAGTATACCTATGATTTGATTCTGCTTGATCGAATGTTGCCTGATGTGAGTGGAGAAGAAATCTGTAAACAAATTAGACAACAGTCTGATATTCCAATTATAATGCTAACAGCCAAAATAGAAGATGAAGATCGAATTGAAGGTTTTCAATTAGGTTGTGATGATTATATTTGTAAGCCATTTAATATAATGGAGTTATTACTCCGAATAAAGGCTATTTTAAAACGAACGATAAAAAAAGATAATCAAGATTTAATTAAATTTGGAACAGATTTTGAACTAAATACTTTATCCCATCAGTTAAAGGTTAAAGGACAGGAGGTTCCTTTAACGAATACAGAGTATAAAATTTTATTGGCCCTTAGTTCACATCCTCAAAAAGTGTATACTCGAGAAGAATTACTGGCTTATGCAGTTGATGGATATGTTGAAAAATTTGATCGTGTGATTGATAGTCATATTAAAAATTTAAGGCATAAGATTGAGATAGATTCAATTATCTTAACCGTGTACGGAGTGGGGTATCGTTTTGGATTACAAAAGTAAAAGAATGCCTATTAATAAAAAAATGATTTTTATTTTTTCCCTTGTGATGATTGTGACAATCATCATGATTCGTTTGTTTGTTGCAACGTTATTTCAACGTTCATTTGAACGATATGTCGATGATTCGAATAAAGTAGAGTTGTATCATTTAATGAATTTTGATGTTAAAAGCTTGTATCGCAATGATGAATGGGATATGGAGTTTATTAAAGATTTAGGAATTGATGCGATTCAAAAAGGAATTGCCATTAAGGTTTATGATCATTCAAATCAGGAGCTTTGGAGTGTATTTTCTGATGAGAAAGTTTTATCAGATTATACGTTAAATGAAATTAGTCAAAATATGCAAAACATTGATAGTGATTGGAATAATGCCCTCGAGGATTATCAAGTAGATATTTATAATGAGAGAGATGAAGTTGTCGGAAAACTGGATTTAACTCATTATGCTTCGACGTATTATATGAGTAATGATTTGGAGCTTTTGAATACGGTCAATCAGGTGATTTTGATTATCGGGATTGTTTCGGTGGGCAGTATTGTGGTGGTTTCTGCGATGATTTCGAAATCTATTTCGATTCCTATCATGAAGGTGTCTCGAATGGCGAAGTTGATAGAGACTGGCCAATATAAAAAGGAAGTGGAGACTCGTAGCGATATTAAGGAGATTGATGAGTTAATCACATCGATTAATAATCTGTCACTGGCTTTAAATGAGCAAGAAATGTTGAGGAAGCAACTGACGACTGATATTGCGCACGAGTTAAGAACGCCTTTAACGACGGTAAAGGGGCATTTGGATGTGATGATTGCGGGGATTTGGGAGCCGACGTCTGAGCGTTTGATGAGTATTAATGAGGAAGTCGTTAGGATTAGCCGGATGGTAGATGAACTACGCCATCTTTCAAAGTATGATAGCGAAAGGACAAAGCTTGAGTTATCTAAAATACGATTAGATGAGCTGTTAGTGTCTGTCATTTATAATTATCAAGTTCAAGCCTTTGAAAAAAACATCGAGATTCATTCGCAAATAGAACCAGTAATAGCTTTAGTTGATGAGAAGAAATTTTCCCAAGTGTTAATCAATCTATTATCGAACGCCATAAAGTATACGAATGTCGGAGGCGTGATTACGGTGACGTGTCAGTCTGATGAGAAATATATTTATATCAAGGTCTCAGATAGCGGAATTGGAATTCCAGATGTTGATTTGAAACATATTTTTGAACGTTTTTATCGTGTGGATAAGTCAAGAAGTAAGGAAACAGGGGGCATTGGCGTCGGGTTAACAATCGCGAAATCTATTGTTGAGGCACATGGTGGAGTAATTACTGTATTAAGTAAACTTGGAGTGGGAAGCGAATTTATGATTCAATTACCAGTCGTTTAGTCAGAAACTAGTTCATTAATGTTATGTATGAATATAATATACAGAGCTTTAATGAGGTAGGTGATTAACGATGCAAGGAAAATACCAACATAATAAAAGTTATAAGGCGGATTTACCTTATCCACAAGTCGAAGTAGGGAAGCCAAATGATGAATATGCTAAACTTATTTATGAAGATTATGCCGGTAGAGTTTCAGAGCTAACCGCAATTACTCAGTATGTTCAACAAAATGTTTTGCTTCAAAAAGAATACGAGGAAGTAGCCAACGATTTGTTAGGAATTGCAGAAGTTGAGATGCATCATTTAAAAATATTAGCTGAAGTTTTAGTAGCATTAGGTGCTAAACCTAAGTATGGGGCATATACTGGGCAACAGTTTAAGTATTGGAATGCATCGATGGATCGATATGCAGATACTTTAATGATTATTATTAAAAATTCAATTGAAGATGAAAATGAAATGGTCACCCAGTATAACGATCATATCAAATTAATTCAAGATAAAAATATTCAAGAGATATTACGACGAATTGTTCAAGATGAAGAAGTACATATCGGTATTTTAACGGCTTTGTATCATAAATATTTTAGATAAACGCTCTTCTAGATGGATTTGTAAAATTCCACTTTTGGTGGTAATCACAAATTCATCTAAGAGGTTTTTTTTGTAGACAATTTTATGAATGTGATTTATTGTTAATTGTAACGATAGAGGGGGGATAGGATGAGAAAAGAGTATGCGGTATTAGCTTATTTTGATTTTGAAACGGAAGTAAAATTAAAACAATTTTGGCGTGAATTATATGAACTGGGGATAACTGATTATGGAGTTATTCCTAAAAATAGAAGACCACATATTACACTTGCGGATTATCAAGATATAGATGTTGAAAAGTTATCGTTAATGATAGAGCAATATTTTACGCATCAAGCTCAGGTGACAATTCAATTAAATACATTGGGATCGTTTATTGGGAGAAAAATGCTTTATTTAGCCCCAACCATGACGAAGGAGCTATTAGACTTACATGGAAACTATCATGAAGCTTTTGAACAGTTTAATCAAAATCCGAATTCTTATTATTTGCCACAGCGTTGGGTCCCTCACTGTAGTGTTGCGGGCCATTTAACTGAAGAGACCTTGCTGCAAGCATTTGAGTATTGTCAAAAAAATATTTCGTGTATTCAAGCAACCATCATGGAGATAGGTTTAGTTGAAGTTTTCTTTAATGAAGCGGGAAGTGTTGTAAAGGAGCGTTTAATTCTTTCTAAAACATTGAAGGTATCTAATTAATAAAGAAAAGACAGGTGCATCTTGCAACACCTGTCTTTTCTTTATTTTAAAATGGCTATTTTACAAAAAGTAAAAGTAGTATAGCGATAATTAAACAGACAAATCCACCAAGCATAGCTGTTGATTTTTTCATATTGAAGATCCTCTCTAATGTTTAATCTGTATATATTGTTGCAAAATAATTTGATATTTATCATTATATAACTAGAAATTTGATAAATATAGTAAAAAATTATACAGAACATAACTATGATTTTTTTTTGTGCTAAAATAATACAAGCGACTAAAAAGGAGGGGCCCTACATGGAACAAAATTTTATGAATGATTTATATAAGCAAATTGCGAAGCAATTAAATATTTCAACGAACCAAATTAATGCGGTCTTAAAACTTTTAGAAGAGGGATCAACCGTTCCTTTCATTGCACGTTATCGTAAAGAGGTAACAGGGGCATTAGATGAGGAACAAATTCGTGAAATCTCAAAGACGTATGAGTACGGTGTGAACTTACAACAACGTAAAGATGATGTCATTCGTTTAATTGATGAAAAAGGGATGTTAACACCAGAGTTAAAAAATCAAATTTTAAAAGCAGAGAAATTAACTGAGATTGAAGACTTATATCGTCCATTTAAGGAGAAAAAGAAAACTCGTGCAACGATGGCAAAAGCAAAAGGTTTAGAGCCATTAGCACAGTATCTTTTAACTTATCCACAATCAGGAATTGAAGTTGAAGCAGCTAAATATGTGAATGAAGAAGTAGCATCTGTTGAAGAGGCTTTACAAGGAGCTCGCGATATTATCGCGGAGATGATTGCGGATAACGCAGATTATCGTAAATGGATTCGTGAATATACAACGAAAAATGGTGAAATTCAATCTAAGGTTCGTGATAAATCATTAGATGAGCGCCATGTTTATGAACAATATTATGAATACTCTGAACCTATCTCACGTATTGTTCCTCACCGTGTTCTGGCGATGAATCGTGGAGAGTCGGAGAAGATTTTACGTATTTCTATTACAGAGAACGCTGAAGGCGTACACACTTATTTATCAAAGCAATTTATTAAGGATGCATCAGGGGAAGCTGCCAATCAGGTGATGATGGCAATTGAGGATGCGTATAAACGTTTAATCAAACCTTCAATTGAGCGTGAGATTCGTGCTAGTTTAAAAGAGGTAGCAGAAAATCAAGCGATTCATATCTTCTCTGAGAATGTGCGTCAATTATTATTACAACCTCCTATGAAAGGAAAAGTTGTACTTGGAGTTGACCCTGCTTTCCGTACTGGATGTAAGTTAGCAGTTGTTGATGAGACTGGTAAAGTATTAGATATCGATGTGATTTATCCTCACGAAAAATCAAAAGGGTCAACTGCAGACCCTAAATTAGTAGCGGCGGCGCGTGCTAAGGTCATTGATAAAATCAATACTCATAAAGTAGAAATTGTGTCGATCGGTAATGGTACAGCTTCACGCGAAACAGAAAGTTTTATTGTTGATGTGTTAAAAGAAATTAAGCATCCAATTTATTATATTATTACGAATGAAGCAGGAGCTTCAGTTTATTCGGCATCAGATCTTGCGCGTCAAGAGTTCCCAGATTTACAGGTTGAGGAGCGTTCGGCTGTTTCGATTGCAAGACGTCTTCAAGACCCATTAGCAGAGCTGGTTAAGATTGATCCTAAGTCTATTGGGGTAGGTCAATATCAACATGACGTAACGCAATCTAAGTTGAATGATTCATTAAACTTCGTGGTTGAAACAACTGTTAACCAGGTAGGGGTAAACGTAAATACAGCGTCGCCTGCATTACTTAAATATGTAGCGGGTCTTTCTTCAACGATTGCCAATAATATCGTGAAGCACCGTGATGAAGTTGGAAAGTTCACAAAACGTGAAGAGTTAAAGAAAGTTGCACGCTTAGGAGCTAAAACTTATGAGCAAGCAATCGGATTTTTACGTATTATTGATGGGGTAAATCCGCTTGATAAAACGGGTATTCACCCTGAAAGTTACAAAGTTGCAGAAGAAGTTCTTGAAAGCTTAGGGTGCACAAAAGATGATTTAGGAACCGAAGGCTTAAAAGCAGCAGTTGCTAAAGCTGATCGCTTAAAATTAATGGCAACGCTTGGTGTTGGTGAACATACATTAAACGATATTTTAGATGCATTTGTTGCACCGAATCGTGATCCACGTGATGAGGTGGCAGCACCTTTATTACGTTCTGATGTGTTAAAACTTGAAGATTTAAAACCAGGAATGGAACTTCAAGGGACAGTTCGTAACGTTGTTGACTTCGGAGTATTTGTCGACTGTGGTGTAAAAGAAGATGGATTAGTTCACTTATCAAAAATGAAAAAAGGATTCGTTAAACATCCAATGGACGTTGCCTCAGTTGGGGACATCGTTAAGGTATGGGTAGAGTCAGTTGACTTAAATCGTAAACGATTAGCGTTAACGATGATCATGCCAGAAGCTAAATAAATTAAAAAGGAGCTAGCTAGCTCCTTTTTAATATTATGAATTATTTTTAATATACAACTTTAAACATTTTATGATTAGTATCAGAATATAAATAATCAATCCGTACATAACCAGTGGGATTAAAGATGAAATTGAAAATAGTAATTGATTGAAGATATTACCACCTGTAGTTTCTATAACTTCAACTTGCATTAGTTTAGTCTCCTTTTATTAATTATAGGGTTTAATTTCTTTACATTTTGGAAAGTTTGAACAACCATAAAACTTTTGTCCAATATGATTGCCTTTTTTAGTTTCACGTAAAGTCATAGGTATCTGGCATTTTGGACAGATTGGTACATAATCTTCGGAGGTAATACTAGCAATAATAGGATTAGTTTTCATTTGGGACTGTATTAAATCTGTTAATTCAGAAATTGCGTAGCTATTTTTGACGGGTATATGGAGAAGAGGGAGATTAGCCGCTTTAAAAACTTCATCAACAAATGCATCTCGTTGTACTCTATTTGATTGCTGATGACTTTTATCATCCAGTTCAATAGCTACCAATGGTTTCAGAGATACATTATCGCAAACTAAAAAGTCTACATGTTTTCGGTTAATTTTATTCCAATAGCTTTGTTTCATTTTAAAATCTTTTATATTAACAAAAAATAAATCTCCTAATGATACTTTAGACAAAATCTTAAATGGAAGCTCTTTAGTAGCAAGTGACAAGGATTTATAAAAATTAAGTTCTGCTGCTGATAAAAAATCATCCCGTAAAACATATGGAAATATATTTTCTATTTTTTTACTTTGTTTGTTATTCTGTTTTGGTAATAGTCCCAGTGCATTAAGAATACTTCCTAAACATCCAATATTTTCGCTCATTATTCATATCCTCTCTAGTGATTATCTCTCCCTAATTTTAACATTATTTTAAGATAATTGTTTTATTATGTGGTAAAAAATGTATGTTTAATACTAACAAGTAATCAAATAAAGTTATTTAGGAGTATATTTTTGGGTTGAACTGAATTATCCAAAGTTCAGGTAACGGTGAATAAGGAAGGTTTACCATCAGAGGAGATAGAGATAGGCCTCCCAACGCTGACTATTTTTGATTTGAATCTCCCTGCAGGAACAGATTATTTTGAAATGGAAGTCAGCTATTTTGATGAGTCAGGAACTGAGATTTTTTAGGATGGTAGATATAGAAAAAGGATTATCTGTGAATTTTTCGATAATCCTTTTGATTGTTAGGATTTAAAGTGTAGCTTTTCTTTACTAAATGGTAAATAAGTACTACAATTATGCTATATATGAAACCGAAAGGGTGTACAAAAAATGTCAAAAGTATTAGCTAAAGTTAAAAATTATGAAATCACTGAAGAAATGTTAAATGAAACAATCGATGCCTTACGCGCACAACAAAATATTAATTTAACAACTGAAGAACAAAAACAAGATTTATTAGATGAATTAGTTGCTCGTCAATTAGTTGTTGAAGATGCAATTGAGTCTGGATTAACTGAAACTGAAGAGTTCCAAAAATTATATCGCGAATTCATTTTCCAACACAGCATTGGACAAATGTTCAAAACAATTAATGTAACAGATGCTGAGTGTGAAGCTTACTATAATGAAAACCAAGATCAATTCAAAGAAGAAACAGTTCGCGCTGCTCATATCTTAGTAGATGAAGAAGCAAAAGCAGAGGATTTATTAAATCAAATTAATGAAGGCGCAGATTTCCATCAATTAGCAAGCGAACATTCAAGCTGTCCTTCTGGAGCTCGTGGAGGAGATTTAGGAGATTTCGGACGTGGACAAATGGTTCCTGAATTTGAACAAGCTGCATTCGCTTTAAATATTGGAGAAATTTCTGGGGTAGTTAAATCTCAGTTTGGATATCATTTAATTAAATTATTAGACAAAAAAGAAACAGTGCCATTTACTGATGTTTTACCACAAATTAAACAATACTTAGTGACGAAAAAACAAAATGAGATGTATAGTGCGTTTACTCAAGGTTTAAAATCTAAATATACGGTAGAAAAAGCCTAAAAAACTATTTACTTTGTAATTCAAACTAATTATAATAGTACTATAGTTAGATGAAGGAGGAAATCAAAATGGTATTTGATCGCGTTAAAGAAATTATTGTAGACGAATTAGGTGTAGATGCAGAAGCAGTAACTATTGATTCAACTTTAGAAGATTTAGGTGCTGACTCTTTAGATGCTGTTGAATTAATCATGGCATTAGAAGAAGAGTACGATTTAGAAATCGCTGAAGACGATGCTAAAGCAATGAAAAGCGTTAAAAACATCGTTGATTATATCGAAAGTAAACAATAATTTTTTAAATGAACTAGGAGATACTTTCTCCTAGTTTTTTACCGATTATACACAGCTAGTCATAAATCATTTAATTTCGCCCATTCTAATAATAGGTTACTATTTTTTGAAAATTTAAGCAATTTTGCTTTTAATAGATATGTACAAGAGGATTTTTTTGTTTCCTGATATATAAGTCTAGATCATATTTCTGTCAGCATATAGAAATGGGAGGTGTTATAGGTGGATCGCTCAAGAAAAGTTGTTAATGAATTATTAACAGATGTTTTTAATCAAATTTTAATTTTAGAGGAACGTAATTTACAAGAGCATGATGCAGTTGATGTAACGATGACGGAGATTCATGTCATTGAGGCGATTCGTAAATGTGAACCATCAACAATGGGGACCGTGTCTAAACGTTTAATGATTACAATGGGGACTTTGACAACATCGGTTAACCGATTAGTAGAAAAAGGTTATGTAACACGTAAACGTGATGTGAATGATCGTCGAGTGGTTTTACTAGATTTAACGGAAAAAGGTCAGAGTGTATTTGAAATTCATGAAGCCTTTCATGAAGACTTAGTAAATGCTGCTTTAAAAGACTTAGAGTTTCGAGAAGATTTAGTTCAATCATTAGAGAGTATCTATCGATTCTTCAAAAAATTACAAGAAAAACATCAATAAGATGTTTTTTGGCGAATTATTTAATAATTTTTTATTAAAATAACAAGGTATCAGCTCCGATTATATGGTTTAATAGTCGTATAAGGAGCTGATTTTTTTATGTCTAAATGGTTTAATTTAAAAAATATATCGATAGCAGCGATTACTTTATTAGGATTAGCACCAGTTGTCCAAGCAAGTCCCCTTAAAGAGGACGTTACCATAGAAAAACATTATCGTACTTTTTATATGCCTAATCGCGAGGATTTAATCTTTTCCCTGCATTACGGTTACGGATTTAAAAGTGATTATGTTTTAACAGATGATGATGTGAAGGTAGGGATTTATAGTTCCAATGCAATCTTGGTGGATTTAACGGCGAATGAGATCATTTATGAAAGAAATCCTGATGTTATAACATATCCAGCGTCTCTGACCAAAATGATGACAGTGTTAGTTGCGATTGAAAATATGCCAAATACGCCGATGGTTGTAGATGTTGATTTTAATAAGTTATATGAAGAAGGAGCCGCGCTTGCCGGATTTTCAAATGGACAAGTTGTGAGTGGCGACGATTTGTTATATGGAACGATGTTACCATCAGGTGCTGATGCAGCCCAAACATTAGCCAATTATGTAGCAGGTTCAGAAGAGGCCTTCGTTGAATTAATGAATCAAAAAGCAAGGGAACTTGGCATGACGAGCACTCACTTTACAAATGTAACAGGACTTCATGACGATAATCATTACTCAACGGTGCGAGATATGGCCGTATTAGTCAAGGCCGCGCTATATAACGATAAGTTTAGAGAAATTTATTCTGCTAAATCTTATGTCACGAGTACAACGCCAATGTTAGTCTTTACGAGTCGAATGTTTGACCGTTTATCATCACCAACATTTGGTCGTGTTGAAATGTTAGGTGGAAAAACAGGTTATACGCATGAGGCGCAACTTTGTTTAGCGAGCTATGCAACAGATGGAAAACACGAATATGCCCTTGTGACAACGCACGCTGATGGAAGTGCCTATACCCCACAATATCACGTGCTTGATGCTGTTTATTTATATAATTATTTCTTAAATCAATTGTAATGGAGAATAAGATGAGTCGAAATATTTTCATTATTATGCTATTAATCTTTATCAACATTTTTTAAGTCAATAAAAATACCAAAATCCTGAATGAAAAAGATAAAAAATGGTAAAATATTGTTATGACTTAAGGAATAGGTGATAATATGGAATTAACGAAAAGAGTAGCCCATAAACCTTTTATACACGAGGTTCCACATGCTAAGGGTGTGGTTTTGTTTATTCATGGAATTTTGGAGGGGCCTTATCAATTTAGAGGGTTAGCTGATATCGCCAATCAAAATGGTTACTCAAGTTATGCCATTTTATTACCTGGACATGGTGATAGTGCTGAAAGATTTTCTCGTATTGAGAAACAAGTATGGCTAAATTATGTTGAACAGACGATTAGACGATTATCAAAAGATTATCAACAGATTATTATTGTTGGTCATTCGATGGGGTGTTTACTAGGCCTTTTAACTTCTTTACGTTATCCACAGATAAAAAAAGCTTTTTTAATTTCAACACCGTTAAAATTAAAATTAAGTTTTAGGGGATTAAGATGTAGTATAAAAGTAGCGCGCGGTAAAGTTGATGAAAAAGATATTTATACGACAGCTATTTATCGAGCTTGGAGTATTAAAAGAGCGAAACATCTTATTACCTATTTGAGATGGATTCCACGCTATTTAGATTTATTTTCGCTTGTTAGAGAAACAAATAAAAAATTAGGTGAGATTAAAATTCCATTAACTATTGTACATTGTAAAGATGATGAGTTTGTTAGTGATGAAAGTATAAATGTATTTAAACGTCATTTAACTTGTAAATATAATGTATTAGAGTTACCTAAATCAGGGCATTTTTACTTTACGGAAGATGAAAAAAGACAACTTAATAGCTATTTCGAAAAATTCATAACAAATAAAAAAGTGAGATCTTAAGATCTCACTTTTTTATTTTGTTGCATAGATACTAAATAAGCTATAAGGATGATTCATATCATCGACCATTTTATAACTAGAGTAAAATTTACGGCCACTAATATTTTGTAAAGAAGCAGCTTCTAAATACTCTTTCATTTCATTAATAGAGAAGCCGTGGTGACCTTTAAAGGTTTCACTGTGATTGTGGAAAGTTCCATTGTCTGGTAATAAGTCCACGATGATTAATTTTCCGTTTGGTTTTAAATGACTTGCTAGAAGATTCACAGTAGATTGAACATCCTCAATATGATGTAAAACCATTGAAGTGTAGATAACGTCAAATTTAGTATCAGTTTCTAAATCCTTTAATTCACCACAATAAGTCTTCATATTTTTAAGATCAGACTCATTAATTTTTTGTTTAACTTCCTTAATCATTCCTTCAGAATTATCGATTAGTAAGAATTGTGCTTTTTTATTTTTAAGATGAAAAGAAATGAGGCCTGTTCCGCAACCAAACTCCATCATTTCAAGAGGGCCACTTCCTAAATAACTCTCAATCTCAGCACTAATTGCTTCCGCGCGTTTAACTCTTAAGTCAGTATCCCAGTTTGGTGATAATGCATTGAAGTCCATATTCACAACCCCTTTCAGAGTGATTCATCATATTTGTTTTTTTAGCCTTAATGAATATTCTATCATATTTCTAACATTTTGACATGTCGATGAACGTAAAGATGACAGGGAATCATTTTCCATTATTCTACATCATCCGATGATGATTAGTCTTTTTAAGTACTAAATTTAACTTTTTAAGCAGATAACATTGCCACAATGAAGTTGAGCATTTATAATAGTAAAGTCTATAAAATCATGTTTAAAGAAGCTTCACAAGGGAGAAAGAAGTATGAACAAGCGTAAAAAGTTAAAACATAAGATTGTAGAGTATATAGGGGGATTGTGGTTTTTTCTAGCATTGATTTCAACTACTGTCTTAATTGTTTTAAACTGCACTTCTATTTATGGGTTTATTATTGATAAATATCGATTAACCTCGGTTACAGGACTTTCAAAAGATGCTCTAATGCTAAACTATAAAGAAATTGTTTCTTATTTACAGTGTTTTAGTTCAGAGTATTTGACACTTTCAGATTTTAAAATGAGTGAAAATGGAATGATTCATTTTGCGGATGTTAAAATCATTTTTCAATGGTTATATGTCATTGTTATCTTATTTATCATCGCATTAGCTATCTTTTTAGTGATTAAACATCACGACAAAGATAAAGCCGTATTATCTATGTTTAATAAAGGTGTTAATTTAACATTTATTGTATTTGGTTTGTTAATTGTTTCAATTATGGTGAACTTTTCAGCTACTTTTACGATGTTCCATAAAATCTTCTTTCGTAATGATTACTGGGTTTTTGATTATCGTACCGATCCAGTCATTTTAGCTCTACCAGAAGAACTATTCTTAATTTTAAGTGTTATGATTATTACACTTTTATTTGCTATTTGTATATTAATCAAAATTATTTACCGTAAAAGATTAAAAGCTGACTTGAGATAAAGGAATGAAGATGCTACATGGGTGGCATCTTTTTTATTTGGATTAGATAAGGAACAATTAAACTTCATTTTAGGACTGGGTGGTAATCAGTTTGCTAAGGAATTTATATATACTTGAAAGCGAAAAAGCAATGAAATAATAGATTAAATTTAATTTTCACTTAATATTGCTATTAAATGGAGAATTATAACATAGACTAATGGTAGATAATGCATGCTGCGAGGTGGCAAAATGAATTTTATGGATCAAAGTCTTTATGATTTGAAGGTTGGCCTAGTTTTAGCTGGTGGAGGAACAAAAGGAGCTTATCAAGCAGGTGTGATGCAAGCTTTATGGGACTTAGATTTAATTAATAATATTACAGCAGTCTCTGGTGTTTCAATTGGAACACTTAACTCCTTGATGCTTTGTATGAAGAAGCGGGACCTTATTGATATTAGTTGGAAGTCGTTAACTTATCAAAAGATTGTCACGAAAAGTGAAGGATTTAAGTTGGCTGATATAGGAGAAATCATCAAATTGATTGCTACGGGTCATAAGCCAGATGAAATAGCAGAAAACGTTGATTTAAGTGCTCTTGGACTCATTTCTCAAAAAGGAATTCGTGACTATATCGAGGAATTCGTAGATATGCCAACATTAAAAAGTACGAATATTGATATTTACAGTTGTGCCTATAATATTAATGATGGTCATCCAGAATACTTTAAGCTCAATGATTACAATGAAGAAGAAATAATTGATATTAGCATTGCTTCATGTGCTGTTCCCTTTATTTTTACTCCAGTGACGTTTAAAGGTAAACAATATGCGGATGGAGGAATTAATAACCCTCTATATTCGGGAGCTAGTGCGGATAATGTACCTATTGCTCCAATTATGAATCATGATTTAGATTTAATTATCGTCGTTCATTTAACGTATACAGATAAAGTAGATTTAAATCTTTATCCACAGGCAAATATTATAGAAATTTATCCTTCGTTTCCATTAGAAATTGTGAATGGAAGTGGAACTTTAAATTTTAATCAAACTTCGATTAAAGAAAGAATTGAAATCGGATATCGAGATGGTGTAGTTACATTAGCACCGATGCTCATTGCTTATTTAAAAGGAAAAAATATTGCTCCATATATTAAACACCACGTAAATTGGAATAATCAGTTTTTAAAGAAATATCGTAAATAAAACGCACATAAATACTTTAAAAACATAAGATACAAAGGAAATGAAACATAGTTTTATTAAGGAGGACATTCGTGATGAGTTGGCTTTTTAGCTTATTTGCGTTTATCTTTTTCTTTGTTAAATTAGCATGCTATTTTACAGTGGTCATGATTCAATATGGTATTCCAGTATTTATTATATATAAGTTATTCAAATGGATAACTAAGCCCTTTCGATATTCGGAATAAAAAATAGCACCTCAATACGGTGCTATTTTTTATTCTAGCAGTGCCAATTGATTTTGGCTGGATTGGGTTCATTTTCAATCGCAATAGAGCGTAAAGCTTCTTCTAACCTATGAAATTCTTCAGTCGCAATTTCATCATAAGTTTCTTTTGTTTCGAGTAATCCCACTCGATCATAGGCAATTGCTGCTGATCCATAAAATGCAAGTGCCAATGCATTAGTTGATTTATGAATAGTGGCACAGGCTTGAGCGACTGCTCTGGCTGCCGCTTGTGCTATTGGATTTTCCTTTGTCTCTCTTGCTGCTGTTTGAGCCTCAGAGATTAGCTTTTTAGCTGCAGGTAATTTTATTGTCCCCTCTAAATAATCTAATGCCCCATTAATCGCTTGAAGTAAGCGTTGATCTTTCGGAAAACTCTTTTGATAAATAGGGAGAATATGTTCCTTTGCATAGTTAACACACCAAGTGGCAATCGTCATTTTATTTTGTGTTTCAATTAAATGCATTAAAGAAATAATCTCTGGTGAATCTATACTTCCAAGCATTTTCCTTAGTTTAGCCATCGTAGCCCCCCTGTGATAATGATAAGTTCATTATATCACTTCAGCTTATAATAAAGATTGAAATAGATATTTTTTAAATAAATCAGGGTTGATATCGATACAAATTGTGGCGTTGGGTGTTTTTGAAGATAAGTCTAAATAGACTTGGCCATAGTTATCCTCATTTTTTGTTTCAACAGTGGCATAAGCAGGAATGCATTTTGTCATCATTTCAGGCCAAATAGCTGCAATCATTGCAGTTGGATCTGCTAATTCAAATCCATCAAATCCAAGTTTTTGATTGTATTCATCAAGAGATTGTGTACAACGCATAGCAAATTTAGCAAGTGATGAATCGCTATTTTTTAAGTAGTTAATGTCTTGACGAGTTAAGAATCCTTTGTTCATGATGGCATCCCAACCAACAAAGAGTTTTGGAATTTCTAAATCTAAGACGATAGATAAGCTTTCTGCATCGACATAAACATTAAATTCTGCTGTTTCAGTAATATTCCCCGGTCCAAGTCCTGTTCCAGCCATTAAAGTGATTGATTTTAATTTGTTCATCGTTTCAGGCGCTT
Source organism: Turicibacter sp. HGF1 (assembly GCF_000191865.1). Classification (NCBI taxonomy): domain Bacteria; kingdom Bacillati; phylum Bacillota; class Erysipelotrichia; order Erysipelotrichales; family Turicibacteraceae; genus Turicibacter; species Turicibacter sp. HGF1. Next base: position 2,487 of record NZ_AEXQ01000038.1, on the reverse strand, counting down.
TTAAGCAAGCCATGGCAATATTGGTTAGAGGGCCTAGGGTGATGAGTTCGATTTCATATGGATTTTCTTCAATAAGTCGAAGTAGGCCATCCATTGCATGTTCAGGTTCAATTGATAAATTAGATCTTGGTAAGAACATATTTCCAAGTCCATCGCTTCCGTGAACGTCATCAGCCATTACTAAATCACGAAAAAGTGGTTTACTCATTCCGCCGAATACTGGTGGAATATAAGTGTCAGATACTTTGATTGCTGTTAAGGCATTTTGGAGTGATTGTTCAAGTCCGACATTCCCGGCTACTACAGTAATTCCCATAACTTTGATGCTAGGTTCACGTAATGCGGTAATGATTGCAATCACATCATCTGAAGCTGTATCGGTATCAATAATAAATTTTCTCATGTAGACTGTCTCTCCCTAAAAATTAAATTTAGATTAAGTTTAGCATAATTTCGACAGGATTCGGTAGAAAAAAGTTTAGGTTCTGACAAGTTATGAGGCCTTGATATGCTATATTACAGTTGAAGAGGGGGGATACAATCATGAAAAAACTATTATTAGTATTTTGTGTTTTATTAGGACTAACAGGGTGTGGACAAGTATTAGATGAAAGTTTTGATAAGGAAACATTAAAACAAGAGACTATAGCGATTGTTGAAAACTTGAATGATGAGAACTATGATGCGATTGTTACTACAGTAAACGATGATTTAAAAGATATTTTAAGTGCTTCAGTTATTCAAAAAGCGTGGGAGCCAGTCTACGAAAAATTAGGGGAGTCTCGAGATAAATCATCTTGTACAATTAAAGCTAATGGTGATTATGCAACAGTTGTACTAATTTCTAATTACGCAAATGGAAAGTTACAAGTAACCGCAACATATAACACAGATATGGAGTTAATTGGATTATATATAAAATAGAGAAAAAGGAGATAACAATTTGTTATCTCCTTTTAAAATTTATAAACAGATTGTCCATTTTCAATCTCAAATTTCTTTTGTAGCCCAGTTCCAATTTCAAAATGTAATTTAGCAATTCCAAGATCAATCTTTTCATATCCTGTGCTATTAAGAGTCGATGTTGTCACAACACCATTTGTGAAATGGAATTTAACTGGTTGCTTATTCAGTGCAGAAGGTGCTTTTTGTACCGCCTTCATCCCATTAATAAATTCATTCGGTACCTCTTCATTACTATGATACATTTCCTCAACTGTTTTTGTCTTACGGTGAGAAAGTTTACTAATCATTTTCTCCTTAAATGTTTTATCCACTGGTGTGTAACCAACAGTGATAATTGCTACAAGTTCCTCATTTTCTTTTAAATCAATAAGCTTCGCACATAGTTTTCGGTCATAAGTTCCACCAATCCAGCACGTTCCAAGTCCGAGAGCTGTTGCTTCAAGAGCAAGGATTTCACCAAAATATCCAACCTTCTCAAGCAAGTCTTTATCATCTTTTGATCCGACTAATGCAAAATAAGCTCCAACACCTTTTAACATTCCATATGATGAAGAGAATCCTTTAAATAATTCAGGTCCATTTAACTGCAGTTGAAGATTTAAGCCGCTCATTTCATTTAAGTTTTTAATACATCTTTGAAGCGAGTTTACTTTTTCCATCTCAATATCTTTGGTTATATAAGTTCTTCTTGAACATCTTTCATCAATGGCTTTTAAATATCGCTCTTGATTCATGATTATCTCTCCTTTTAAAAATGGTACACTTGTGGCACTTTATACGGTGTAGTATACTATGCCTATAAAGGTCGGTCAATAGACTTAGAATAAGTGGGACATAATCCATTATTTTGTGGCAGGAGATAAAAGCATGATTGAAAAAATTAATCCAAGCGTCATTCGCTCAAAGCAATTTATAACAGAAGCATTACTAGAATTAATGACAGAAGAAGATTTTAATAGTATTAAAATTACAGAAATTACGAGGCGAGCACAAGTTGATCGCAAAACCTTTTACCGTAATTTTGAATCTAAAGAAGACATTCTAATCCAATATGGGGACTTATTAGCACAAGAATTTATTAAAAAAATTAAAGCAACAAGTGAACTGAATTGTTATAAAGTAGGACTTATTTATTTTGAATTTTGGCTCCAACATTTAGAGTTTTTAAAATTACTTTTATGTCAAAATTTATTGGTTTTTTTCACATGTAAATTTAATAAACGAGTACCGGATATTTTTAAAGAAATCACAAGTATCACAAATTATCAGGAGATAGATGAAGAGTTTTATCAATATCAGATGCATTATATTGCGGGTGGAATATGGAATTTATTATTAAAGTGGATAGAAGATGGTGCAATCAAGCCACCTCATGAGATGGCTCTTATTTTTAAAAGTTTATTCGATTTTAAAGTATGCTGTGAAAGATGATAGTATCAATGAATCAAGTTTTTATAAGGCTATACACTAGGGTGTACATTCACCCCATTGAACCAAAAGAAAAAATCGCCTGTTTTAGGC
>NZ_AEXQ01000039.1:0-677 GCF_000191865.1 Turicibacter sp. HGF1 | reverse complement strand
ATAAAAAAAACATCCTTTAAGGATGTTATCTACTAATTTATGGGGCGACTGATGGGAATCGAACCCACGAATGCCGGAGCCACAATCCGGTGCGTTAACCACTTCGCCACAATCGCCATGGCAGGGGTGGCAGGAATCGAACCCACGCTAACGGTTTTGGAGACCGCTGTTCTACCGTTAAACTACACCCCTATTAAATTAATGGTGCCGAAAGCAGGACTTGAACCCGCAACCTACTGATTACAAGTCAGTTGCTCTACCAATTGAGCTATTTCGGCACTAATAAATGGTGACCCGTACGGGATTCGAACCCGTGTATGCATGCGTGAAAGGCATGTGTGTTAAACCGCTTCACCAACGGGCCATTATTATAATGGCGCCCCAACTAGGACTCGAACCTAGGACCCCTTGATTAACAGTCAAGTGCTCTAACCAACTGAGCTATTGAGGCATTGTACAACCTAGCAACGTCCTACTCTCGCACTTGCGTACTACCCTCGGCGCTAAGGAGCTTAACTTCTGTGTTCGGTATGGGAACAGGTGTGACCTCCTTGCCATCATCACTAGATTATATTTGGTGCCTAGGGCCGGAATCGAACCGGCACGGGTGTCACCACCCGCAGGATTTTAAGTCCTGTGCGTCTACCAGTTCCGCCACCCAGGCATTTCATTATTTC
>NZ_AEXQ01000040.1:0-17578 GCF_000191865.1 Turicibacter sp. HGF1 | reverse complement strand
ATTATAGAACCATTATATTCAAGTCACTTAGCTCTTTTATTGTGTTAAATGAAAACCACCTGCTATGCAGGTGGTTCCGGAAAGCTTTTAGCGTGGTAATCAAAGGGTACTTAGAGTAAAAAGTAGACGAATATTAAGAGAAGTGAGATAAGAGGTAGAATGTAATTATAAAAGAAGATTTCACTTTATTTAGAAAGTAAGGCTAAAGGTGACAAGATAATTCGTGTAAAAATTCGATAAGCTGGTAGTCAAGAGATAGGAAAGAGGTAACTGGTCTGATGACGCTTGAATGAGTGGTTGCTGAAAAACAAGATGAAGAGAGTAAGCAAGAAATCCTTTGAGGATTAATAAGTGAATGTGGTGCAGAAGTTAAGGACTTCAGGAGGCCTTTCAGGCCTAGGCCGGCAATAGAGGCTTTCAGCCGCAGAGAAAACCACCAGTTCGCACTGGTGGTTATATTTTAGTTCTTACAAAGTATATGATTTAGGTAAAGGAGTAGAGTAATTTTGTAAACAAAGATATACATAAATGTTAACTGTGGTTAATGGAGATGAAGGTATTATCACGCTATAATAAAGGTAGGAGGTATGAAAGATATGATTAGTATGAATTTAAGAAGACTTAGAAAAATACATCAATATACACAAGAAAACGTCGCAGAAAAGTTAAATGTTTCAAGACAATCAATTGCCAAATGGGAAAGTGGAGAAACGACACCTGATTTAGAGCACCTCCTTAAATTTTCAAAACTATATAATGTGAGTTTAGATAACTTAGTTCACCACTCTGAGGATCATTCAGGAGTATCTATCCCTCCTAAGGGAAAACACTTTTTTGGAGCGGTCTCAGTCGGGGAACGAGGGCAAATCGTGATTCCTAAACAGGCAAGGGATGTATTCAATATTAATCCAGGGGATAAGCTTTTAATACTTGGAGATGATATTCGAGGGATTGCAATTATCCCTCAACGTGAATTGATGAGTTTTATTGATATTCTTGGAATTACTAACCCAGATAAATTTGACTAAATCCATTGATAAGAGAAGGAGAGTGGAGTATGAATAAAATCGTCTTTTTTAATATGCCAGCCCATGGTCATACGAACCCAACGCTTGAAGTCGTACGTGAGTTGGTTGATAAGGGAAATGAAGTTCTGTATTATTCTTTTGCTGAGTTTAAAGATAAAGTTGAGGAAGCGGGAGCAACTTGCATTTGCTGTGATGACTGTTTACCGAAGTTAAATAAAGAAGATGAAGATAAGGTAGGAAAAGATTTTGCCCTTTTAATTGATATGATCGTCGATACAACTTTAGCTTTAGATCAAAATGTTTGTGAGGAGTTATCAAGTTTTCAACCAGACTGTATTGTCTCGGACTCTTTAAGTCTTTGGGGGAAGTTATTTGCTAAAAAGTTAAACATTCCTTATATCTGTTCAACGACGACTTTTGCTTTTAATAAACATACATCTAAATTAATGAAACCAGGTCTTAAGGAAACAGCTAATATAATTTTAAAGATGGGAAAAATCAATCAAAAGATTCAACAATTAAGAAATGCTGGTTATGATATCAAAAGCTTTATTGATATTGTTGAGAATAACAACGAAACCAATACAATTGTCTATACATCAAAGGAATTTCAACCACTGGTCGAAACGTTTTCTGATAAGTATTTCTTTGTTGGTCCATCGGTATCAAATACAGTTTATGCAGTGGGTTCAAAAAAGAAAAATCAGATTTACATTTCACTTGGCACAGTCAATAATAAAAACAATGAGTTCTATAAAAACTGTATCCAAGCCTTTAAAGATCTCGAGGTACAGATTGTTATGTCTGTTGGGAATAAGACGGATATCAAAATGTTAGGTCCAATCCCTATTAACTTCGTAATTAAAAATAGCGTCAATCAAATCGAAGTCCTTCAAAACAGTGATGTATTCATTACGCATTGTGGAATGAATAGCGTGAATGAAAGTCTATATTACGGTGTTCCCATGGTCCTATTCCCACAGCACTCTGAACAAAAAATGGTCGCCCATCGAGTTTTTGAATTAGAAGCCGGTCTTAAACTCAAGAAAAATAAAGTAGCAGACATTAAAAAGACAACCTTAGATGTCATGTATAATGATAAATATAAAGAAAATGCTCTTCAGCTATCCAAAAGCTTTCACCATTCAGGTGGTGCTAAACAAGCCTCTGACGTCATATTAAAGATTATAGAAAGTAGTAAAAATCCATTATAATCAACTTTAAAACTTTGTTTCAGTTAATCCCGCTACAAAGAGTCATTAACGATTGTTTCTTAGGTTGTAACAATATAATAAAAGGCTAGTCATGTTAACACATTATTAGCCTTTTATTATTGGATTTTTTCATTCATAAATAAAGTTATCACTAAAAATTCAATCTATTAAATTCTAATTTAGAATTTATCTTTACCAAATGAATGGAATTAATTTGTATTTTACTTTATTTTTATATTCCGAATATCCTTCCAATCCTCGCTCTAGCACTTGTTCCTCATTTCTAATTCTTTTTACTATAATAACTGGATATGCCAGAAAAATTAAAAATGAAACTAGTGAACCAAGCACTAATGGTATAGATAAGAATAATAAAATCGTTGAAACATACATGGGATGCCTTACAATTCCATACAGTCCTATATCTATTACTTTTTGATTTTCTTGCACTTCTATAATTCTTGATAAATACATATTTTCTCGTAAAACTTCTGCATATAAGAGATAAGCCAATAGAAAGATAATTGTTGCTATAACTATCATCCATTTAGGTAAGGTCATCCACTGAAATCTATAGTTTAATCCTGAGAAGACAAAACCACCTATAAACATGAATCCACCAAGTACAAGTAACACTTTTTGTTCAGATTCATTTTCTCTTGAATTTAACCTTTTACGCAATAAGTCAGGATTCTTAATTAGCAAAATGATTCCTACCATAAACATAGGTACAAAAAGAATACCTATGAATAGCCACGCATTCCAATAGTTTAATGTCCCCGCCGGAATAAATAATAATAAGGCTATTATTATAAAGCCGAAAATAAACTTTGTAATTGCCTGTATAAATAATTTTTTATCCATTTCTCTCCCTCCAATTTTGATACATGTAATTCATCATATACGATAATTATGAACTTGATGATATCATACAAGATATTCAACTACTTTCTAATTTAGTGCCATTAACTTGAAATGATTAGAATCTATTTCTAATAGTGGGTGTAGTGATATATGTATCTTTAATTCGGTCATTTAAAAGACATTAGCCATCTCTTAAAGTTACTATGAACAGAATTTCTTCATTGTAGTGGGAGAATCTCTTTACCTAGTGATTATCTGATTACCTAGTTTCTATGAAACTACTAACTGTTGCTACAACGATTAGGAGTTTCATAATCTAAACAGTCATTAATTAAGTTTTAATTGTTGATAAAAAGAGTATCACTTTACATCACAAACAATGAGAAAACCAACACGTCATGAATGCAGTGTTGGTATCCGTTATCAATTAATTGATTTGACGATATAAAAAAAGCCCTAGTGGCCTCGATAAATTTGGTGTTCGTATCGCTGAACTTGATGAAATGACTTATCGAAAACATTTATGGAATCATCAGCCACTCACGTCCTTTTGGCGTGTTGGGAAAGGTTATGCAACTAAGCTAGAGGCTCATGGGATGTATACGATGGGGGATGTAGCAAGGATGTCTTTATCAGAGAGGGGAGAGACGTTATTATATAAGCTATTCGGTGTGAATGCGGAGTTATTAATTGACCACGCTTGGGGGTATGAATCTTGTACGATGGCTGATATTAAAGCCTATCACCCTGAAAATAGCAGTATCAGTTCAGGACAGATTTTACAAAGTGCTTATCCAGCTCATAAAGCGAGGTTAGTTGTTCGTGAGATGGCGGATTCTCTTGTGCTTGAACTGGTTGAGAAAAAGTTAGTCACCAATCACTTAGTCTTACTGATTGATTATGATAGAGAGAGTTTAGCTAATCCAAACATCGCAAGGGATTATACCGAAGAGGTGACCGTCGACCGATATGGAAGAAAGATTCCCAAGCGTGCACGTGGTGCAAGAAAACTTGAATGTCACACGTCCTCAACAACATTGATTATAAATGCAATAACGGATTTATTTGATCAAATCGTGAATCAGAAGCTATTAGTGAGGCGCTTAACGGTGGTGTTTAATCATGTGGTTGATGAGCAGACAGTAAAGTCAATACCAACTACGAAGCAACTTGATTTGTTTACAGCTTACAGTGTCATTGAGCAGAATGAAAAAAAGAAAGAAGCTACTTTTGAAAAGGAGCGCAAGAAACAAGAAGTATTGTTATCTATTCGTAAAAAGTTTGGGAAAAATGCGATTCTTAAAGGAATGAATCTGGAAGAAGGAGCAACCACCAGAGATAGAAATAATCAAATTGGCGGGCATAAAGCCTAAATAAAGGATGAGGTGAATACCTATGACTGATAAATATAGCGATATCATACATCTTCCCTATCAAAAATCTAAAAAGCGTCCTCCTATGTTAAACAGTCATCGTGCCGCGCAGTTCGCCCCGTTTGCGGCACTCACTGGACATGACATGGCAGTGAGGGAAGTTGCAAGGCTAACGGTAGATAAGTTAGAACTAGATGAATCATCCATCACCAGACTGAATGAGAAGATACAACGTTTAAAGGAACATTTACTGAATCAACCACGGGTAACCATTACCTATTTTCAACACGATGAAAAAAAATCCGGTGGTGTCTATGTTACAACGGATGGCTATGTGAAAAAGATTGATGATTACCACAACACCCTTGTGATGAGTCAAGGAACTCTAATCTCCTTCTCAGATATTTTTGATATCGAATGTCATGAACTTTTCTGTCATGATGAAAGTTTCTAATGGATTCTTCCTAATTTAACAACATATCTTCATCGTAGCGGGAAAATCTTTTCTATATATAGTAATTATCTGAGTACATAGTTTTCATGAAGCTACTAAACAGTTATTTATGAAGTTATAATCGTTCATAAAAAAATTATCACTTTTCAAGTAAAATGATGGATTACAAACCATAAGAAAACCAAAACGGCATGAATACGGTGTTGTGGTATCCATAATCATTGAAAGACAGATATAAAAGGAAGTAGAACTAATCATGAATTATCCCGCTACAGGCACCTATCTAACTACATTTCACCTAAATATCAATCCACCATGCTTCTATCCTAACGGATATTCAGGGTGTGGTGGAGTTGCTATTTAGGTTCATTTCATAACTATAACGATGACATTAGAATAGATATTGATAGGCTAATCATGTTTACACATCATTAGCCTTTTCTTATTGGATTTCTAATATACAATACATGGATCACTAACCATTCAATCCACCTTATTCTCCATACTTCGTATGTTCGTTGGAGGTGTCTTGATGGTTAGTTGCTTATGGTATGAAGAGGAGTATGAAGGAAAACAATATTGGATTTTTGACGTTAGTCCAATAGAGGTACCTAAAGTAGATCAGTTCTTTGTTGATAAGCAAACAGGGAAAGTTTATAATTCATATGGATATGAGATATAATCTGTTCATAAGAACCTTAACATAATTATAATAAAAAAGATAAATCTCAATTTAGTAGTCATCTACTATACTCAGATTAATCTTTTTCTTTATACTCAATTTTCTGTAACAGTTGCGGACGTGGATTTTATGGTGGAGATGGACCGAGGCAGTTAGCTCCCACGCTAAAAAATCATTTTTTGAGAAAATAATAGAATAAAATCAAAAAATGAGATATAATATTAGTGTGAAAAGAGATCATTTTTTGAGGAATGATTAAATGAAGGAGGATGCGAATGTCGAAATTAGAAAAAGTAACTGATTTAATCGTATTTAATTTTTTGCAGTTGAATGGGTATGTTAATGCAACATTTGAAAAAATGATAGAAGAGGTTGATGTTTGGGCAAAAAAAGCAGTTAATAAAGAAATTGATGATATTTTAAAAAAATCATCAAAAAGAAAAACAGGAAAGGGTGGGTATCCAGAATACATAATTTATGATCGTAAATCTGACTTAGTTATTGTTATTGAGGATAAAAAAGACACTAAGTTCCACATGTATGAGAAGTCATTATTAGATAAAGCAGAAGATTATGCAGTTAATGGAGCCTTATGGTATGCCAAAAACTTAAAAGAAAAATTTGATGTTATTGCTATTGGAGTATCAGGAAATGATATAACTGATTTAAAAATTGATACTTACTTTTGGGGTAGAAATGCTGAAACATTTAATAACTTAAATTTACATGAATTAAAAGATATTGCAGGATATCGAGAAATAGTAAATCAGAAAGAAGAGAACCAAAGTGGTCTAAATGACGTTTCAAAGATGAATGATCAGGCAAAAATTTTAAATGATTTTTTACGTGATTATTTAGGTGTCATTGAACATGAACGTTTATATGTAATAGGTTCAATTTTATTTGCTTTGGAAGATCCGATTTTTAAAATGACTTACTCTCGTTATACAGGTGATGGAGATTTAGCAAATGCAATTTGGAATTGTGTAGATAAAAAAATCAAAGGATCATCATTAGATAATAAAGAAATTATTCAAAATGAGTTGAAATCTACATTATTAAGTTTACAAGATGCACAAAAAGAAGGAATCAAAGAAAAGTATCCAAAAGGAGCTTTATTAGAACTTACTAAAAATGTAGATAATTTATTGTATGATTATCATAAGCATGGCGAACTTGATATTATGTCTATATTTTTTACTGTCTTTCTATCATATTCTACATCTGGTGGATCTGATTTAGGGATTGTGTTAACACCAGCCCATATTACTAAATTATTTTGTGATTTAGCTGCAATCAATTTAGAATCTAAGGTTTTAGATATTTGTGCGGGTACAGGTGGATTTTTAACTTCCGCATGGAAAACTATCAAATTAAGTGATAAGTATACAGAAATGCAAAAAGAAGTGTTTAGACAAAATAACTTGTATGGTGTAGAAAAGGATAAAAGTATCTATACTATTATTGCATTAAATATGTTCATTAATAAAGATGGAAAGTCTCATATTTTTAAAGGAGATTGCTTCTCTCTAAAAAAAGAAATCTCGGATTTTGAGTGTAATGTTGGCTTTATTAATCCACCTTATTCTGATTCTATTTATTCCGAGCTATCTTTTGTTGAATTAATGCTTGATTCGTTACTTCCTGAATCGATAGGAATAGCTATTTTACCTGTAAATGCTATTTCTTCACGTACGAAAAAACACTCGGATATTTTATCTGTTAAACAAAGTATTCTTTCAAAGCATACATTAGTAGCTTCTATTCAAATGCCTCCCTTATTATTCTATCCAAAGGGGACTGAAACAGTGGTTTTAGTTTTCAAAACTGGAGCTGCTCATACAGGAGATACATGGTTTGCTAAATTTGATGACGGATATGAGTTAATTAAACATCAAAAGACTAGAACGCCACGATTGGATGCGGATGAACAGTACCGACAATTATTGGATGCATATTGTAAAAAATCTGAAACAGATTTCTCATTTAATAAGCACGTTACTTATACACAACAATGGGTTTATACAATGTTTGAAGATGCTAATTATGAGATTAGTGATAGTGATCTTCAAGATACATTAAATGATTATATTGCGTATTTAATTAAAAATAGATATTTGTAGGAAGAGTGAAATTTATGAGCAACCATGATAGAGAAATGAAAAAGGTCTTATTAATAGATTATTTTGATATTAGAAGTAGTATTCAAGATGATAAAATTAATTTTGAAGTATCTGATATTAATGATTATGATGCAGTACCATTTTTAGGACGATCAGCAGTTAATAATGGGATTGTAGATTATGTAAAACGTGTACCAATAAAGATTAATAATGGTGGGGTAATAACAATCGCATTAGATGGGAGTACTGGATCAACATTTTACCAATTTCATGAATTTTCTTCTGGTCAAAATATTTGGATTTTAACACCTAAGGGTGATAAGTTAAGTGTTTTCACACCAGACATCGCATTATTCTTAGTTACAACTATAAGAAAAGCAGTGACAAACTATACTTATAATTTATCACTAACAAAGACACGTTTATCTTTGATTAAGGTGTATTTACCCTTAAATGAAGATGATACGATTGATGTTGGTTATATACAAAATAGAATGAGTAAGTTAAGACATGCTAATTTATTGGATGAGATTTCACAAGAAAGAATTGTTCAATAATTCGATTATCTATAATATGGGATGACTAATTCGATCTAAAATAAAAAATAAATATATATTATCTTCTTGAAGAGCAATTTAGGAGGTAATATATGTCTAATATAGCGAAAAGAGTCGATTTAGTATCGATAAAACTAGTTAAAGAATCAAGTTTTTTATATGCAACACGAAAAATTACATCGCCAAATGATGCATATGAGCTGATGAAAGATAAGTTTGAATCAGTTGATCGTGAGCAATTTATTATAGCTTGTTTGAATACGAAAAATGAACCAACTAATATATCAGTCGTATCAGTTGGAACGCTCAATAAAACCATCGTACATCCAAGAGAGGTGTTCAAAACAGCCATTCTATCCAATGCTTGTAGTATTGTTGCATTCCACAATCATCCATCAGGAGATACCAAACCATCACAACAAGATATTCAACTCACAAACCGACTATATGAAGCAGGTGAGTTACTAGGTATCAAGTTGTTAGATCATCTCATAATAGGAGATGGAACATTTACCTCATTAAAAGAAAAAGGTTATCTATAAGGAGCTAAGTGACAATTAAAGTTGCTTAGCTCTTTTATTATTGTTAGAAATCAAATAAGGAGGAAGTTAGACTGAGTCATAAATTAATGGTTTGTATTACGGAAACCTTACAACGTTTGATTGAAGTAGATGTTGAAAAAATGAAGTGTGATGCAATTAAATAAGTAAGAAAGCAATATTTAGATGAAGAGATTATCTTAGATTCATCAGATTTAGTTGATACTGAATTTAGAACTTGTGAATAATACAAAGCAACTAACACTAGCGAGGAGCATATCTCACTAGTGTTTTTTATTTGGATGAAATAAAGGAGGAATGATTGATGATGCAGTGGATCAATGTTAAACAACTTAAACGACTAGGATTGGATGAAAATAAAGGATTAGGTATCATGCGGATTGATTGGTGTGGTTCTTATAGTGAAATCTGTAATCAATGGTTTCCTAGTCAAAACTATTTATCTATTATTCAAAATCATCATATTTGTATCGAAACATTAAAACAACAACTAAATGACTTGATGTTTAATGAATTAAATATATTTGAAAAAGTTATGGAACGTTGTCAAGGTGAAGGTTATCAGTATGAAGAAACATTTAAAGTTGAAGGGGACGAATTTGATTTTTTCATTCGTTTAAAACCTGTTAGAGATGAATGTAGTCATATTTTTGTTTATATAAAATAAAGGTTATAAAAAAAGGAGTGGCTAAAATGTCAGAAATCAATCGATGGAGTTTGCGTTGTGAAAATGTCACCAATTCGGAAGGAACGCATCGCTATATTCTACGAATGGAATGGGATAAAACAAAGAAGAGAGCAACCGTTCTTCTCATCCAACCAGTTAACGCAAATCCAGTAGAACTAGATACAACAACAGTTAATGTTATCAATAATTTGAGTCGACTAGGCTATGGTGGATGTGATATTGTCAATTTATTTTCCTTAATTGGAAGTAAAGTAGATATGAAAAAGTCGATTCCTGAATTATCTCATGAAAATAACCTAGGATATATTGAACGAAGTTGTGTGAAGTCTGATACAGTGATTATTGGCTATGGAACAGTTGGTGAAGGAGTACGTAAAATTATGGATTACCAACATGAACTCCTGCATGAAAGATTAGAACCATTTAAAGATAAGATGTATATGATCTGTGATCCTTACATTGATAAAGGGCTACATCCTTTATGTCCGAGAATCAAACATTCTTGGCGATTAGTTAAAATGTTTGAATAAATGATATGAAAGGTACTTTTAGATTTTTCTAGGAGTACTTTTTTATTATGGGAAAGAGGTGTGTATATGAAAATTTGGAAACTAGAACAACTCCATCAACAAAAATTGGATACAGCAGTACAAGTAAAAGCAGAAGAACTCATTCAGCTTCTCAATCACAACTACGGTGAGGAAAGAGAGGTAAAGAATCAAGGGGGATATATCCTCTTCCATCCCAAAGCAATCGAAGAGTTTTCTGAACGCTATCCAACGGCTATTCCTGAATACATGGATTATTTTCAAGGAGAGGATTCAAATAGGTATGTGGAACTATTGTTTCTGCTATCGAGTGATGACCCTGTCATTATCTATTTACGAGAGGAAGTTTTGCATCAGACATTTAAAGATTGGGTTCATCGGTTCAATGATTGCTGATTCATTAATCTTGATTAATGGATATTAATGGTAATTAGTATTGATTAATTTTCATTAATCGAAGAGAAGGAGGTGTAGGTATGTTTAAGTTAATTATTAAAGGAATTAAGGTGTTAATATTGCTGGTATCGCATGTCATGGATTCTCAATCAACTGCTTATCAATACAATTAGAAAGGAACATCCGAATGAAGAACTGGTTAAAGTATGTTTTAGTAGCCGTGGATTTAATTGAATCAGGACTTGAAAATAAAATATTAGTCGATTCATTGATCAAAAAATATGATTTGAATCATGAAATGAATACAAATGATAAGAGGAGGAAATCAAATGAAGCCTAAATACATGACTCGCTCAGTGAGTGAAGCAGTTCCAGTCGAGATTCAATCATTTTTGTGGCAGTGCTTTGAGGTAGGTATGAAACAAGGAATGACAGATTATTTACATATTTTTGAATGTCAAAGGAATTCTGAAAAAATAGCCAATCAGACGATCATTCATCGTTGTGAAACTCCATCTTTTGAACAAGAGTATACTCTAACGGTTGATGGTCCTATTGAAGCTAAAATCTATATCATCGACGAAAAAGAATATAGTATTTTAATGTATGCGAATGAGTATTAGAATTATGGATAAACAGGGAAATAGGGAATTTTTCTAATATTCATTGATCTTATCAGTAAAAAAATTCCCTGCATCTTATGAGGCAGGGAATCTTTTTAATACACAAGGGATTTTTATTAATCACAAAGGGAATTTAATCTAAAGATCTCACGTCTGTATTCAGTAATCGTTCAATTTTAATCTCTAAATTTTGAATAAAATCATAATTTGAATGAACTGTATTATTATCAATAAGTGAACTAATCGTAATACAATGTTTACCAATCATAATATGATAATCTTTATCTAATTCAAAATATTCCATAATTAACTCACAAACTAAATTCTCTTTACTAGGTTTCACGGAAAGGACTAAGGTTTTATAACTTTTTGAATATAAAGAACTAGGTTGTGTGTATGAAAAGACAGATGTAATATTTGATTTTATTAATTTAACGAACCATTTTTTATTCACTTCTTTTTCATAGTCTTTTGAATAAACAAAACATTTTTTTTGTTTATCCTTTATAATTCCTTCTTGTTTAATTAATCGCTCTAGTGTTGTACGACTAATTGGCTCTTCTAGGATTTCATTTACTTTTTCTAAAATAGATTCAATTTTGTAGTATTTAGGATTATTAATAATCTCTTGATTAATATAATCCATGAGTGTTTTTTTAGTATCTGGCCTAGTAATAATTGCATTTAATGAATACATTACTCTATCTCCTCTTTGTTTAAAATGTAAGTTAATTTTACAATAATTCAATAAAAAATAAAATAAATATTTTTTAGTTATTTTAGATATTTTGTTCAATTTAACTCGATATTTTCTAGGAATATTTAATCAACTTTGAACATTCTTTTCTTAATGTTCAAATTATGTTCAAATGTTGTCGTATCAATAGTTTTAGTGTGTTTGACAGGCGAAAAATCAGGTCTTATAATAGCACCTGTGATCACGAGAATTAAGCTTTCGAAAGCTACTAATTTCCCAAAAGGAGAGTAGCTATATGCAAACAGTTAGTCAATTAGAACAAGACAAATTGATTGAAGAACAAACTCAACTTGAACAAGTGAATGGGGTTGAAGAAGCGAATCAATCAGAACAAACAAATGGTACTGAAGAAAAAAATCAATTGCAAGAATCAGCACCTATAATTCCTAAATTTAGTAAAACGGGTAACGGAATCTTTTTGACACAGGTCAATAAAGATGACGAGTTGTACTATATTTGGTTAGCAAATCCATGTCACGTCTTAGCCAATTATGAAAATTTAGAAACAGGTCTAGAACAGGTGGAAGTTTGTTTCAAACCGATAGGTAGAGATGCAGAGTATAAAACGATGTCATTTGATGCTCAAACATTTTCTTCTGAAAGGTGTCTTGAAAAACTTTTAGAATATGGATTTTGTTTTAATCCTGAAGAAAAAAAGCATTTAATTGAATACTTCAATAATGAACGTCAACAAGCAAGACGAGCCCTTCAACATACAGGATTAGGATTTGTTGAAGCTGATGGAACTTGTTATTTCAAGCATTATCGAACGATTGGGTTTGACAGAGAATCGACTTATGTAGGTTCTTTTAATATTGAACCACATGGAAGTTATGAAGCTTGGTTATCAATGGTGCAAGCCGAAGTTCTACCAAATCCAGCTCTCCAATTAGGTTTGATTCTTGGGTTCTTAGCACCTGTCGTAGGTTTCATTGGAAAAGAATTAGCATTAGAGTCACAGTTCTATCACATTTATGGGGATAGTAGCTCCGGAAAGAGTAGTGTTTGTCAATTGATTGCTTCAACTTTTGGTTCAAGTCATTTACAAAATGGTGGACTCTTTAGAAGTTGGTATGCTACTGAGGCAGCGATCTATTGTTTGTTAGCCTCTAATCGAGGTGTTCCAATCATATTTGATGAAGCTTCTTTATCAGGAAAGAAAAATTATACGAACTTAGTCTATGGTCTTAGTTCTGGAAGAGATAAGACACGAGTAAATGCTAATCTAGAATTAAGACAGACTGATCCGTTTTTGACGTGTATAATCTCTAATGGTGAATACTCACTTTTGGAGAAAACGGATAATGTCAATGGTCCAAAAGCAAGATTAATTGAGCTTACTGATATTACTTGGACAGCCGATGCAGGACAAAGTGACCGTATAAAGAAATGCACAATGTCTAACTACGGCCATGCAGGTATTCACTTTGTTGAGCGACTATTGTGGATTGGAAAAGCTAAAGTGATTCATTATTTTGAAAAGGAAATGATTCGTTTGTCAAATAGTCTTTCTAAATCTCAAATTTCAGATCGTTTAATCAAAAAATTTGCTTTGTTTACGACTACGATGAAATTAGTTTCGTCTAGCTTGAATTTAACGTTGATGAATCAAAAGGTAGAAGAACTTTTTCTTCAACAAATTATCGTGAATAATGATGAGTCTGATTTAGCAGTTAAAGCCTTTTATGCCATTAATCAATTTATTATTGGTCATTTAGATCGATTCGATTTGAAATTTAAGGCTATTAATGGAAGTGGTTGGCAGTATGATAAAGCTCAAGGTAGTTGTTACGGACAACTTGTTTATTCTGATACGACTAAGCAGTGCTTAAAAGAAGTAATAGTAAGTACACATGTCATCAATCAAATGTTAGAACAATCATATCGTTTCCATTCAGGATCAGGTGTGATGAAGCAATTCAAAAATCGAGGTTGGTTATCTTGTGAACAAGATAAAACGTATCGTAAGCGTAAAATTCAAGGTAATCAAATTCCTGTTTATGTGATTGACATTCCAAAGGTTTATGAATTTTTAGGAATTGAAGAAGATTGTAATCTAAAAATTCAACGTCCCAACCGTAGAGAAAACACTGGGACATATGTTCCTCTTGAAGAGATTGGAGCGTAGTGATGAAGATAACACGAACAGAATTGAAACAATCAGTCGAAATGACAGTTGATGAATGTGTCTTAAATCCAGATATGCTTCAAGAAATTAGCCAATTATTTGCACAGTTGGATTTAAATCAATTAGGATATGACGATTAATGGAGAAAAATTTAGGAGGACTTATGATGGAAACGTTAAATAAACCACAGGAATTAATGGGAATTATAGACTTAGATTTCGATACAATGGATGTTGACTTCAATTTTGATGAAGTGGCATCTGAACTTGAAGAAGAGGAAAAAGAGACCTCGTATTCAAATGGAGATGAACAATCAAGTGTTGATGGTATTTTTGGCGAAGCAGAAGCAGAAGCAGAAGCAGAAGCAGTAGAAGAAGATGAAGAAGATCGTCCTATCGAGGCAGAAGATGAGTTCGATCTCACAGGCTTCACTACAGTTTCTAGTACGAATAATTCGACACATTCAGTTGGAGCACGTGGACGTGGTGGATTAAGTATTATCAATTCAGAAAACAACGGTAAGAGAATCACGCTAACAAAAAAATGGTGGATAGAATTAGGGCAACCTCAAACTATCCAATTTGCAATGCATAATCACACATTAGTAGTTGGCGAATGTCTAGGAGATCAATTCCCAAGCTTTTCGTGGATTACTAAAGATCAAAAGCCTGTGTTGTATCATTCGGCTTTAGTTAAAGAACTTGTTAATTATTATCAGCTTGATTATTCAAATGGTCGAACATCTCTTTCATTTGGAGAGATTCAATTAAAAAAAATAAATGGAAAACCGGCATTAATAATTCAAATGAAGTAATGAATTTAATTTGAGGGAGTAGGGGGAAACCTTATTCCCTTTCTTAAAAAAGATAGGAGTGTTGCTTGTATGATTGAAGCCGTAGATTATTCACGATATAGTTCAGCTATGCAAAGGGAAGAGTCGATTGTTGCCCAGCAATCCGCTAACTCAAAGTATTGTCTTGAAAAAGGATATGTTTTAGTCAAACGATATGCAGATGAGGCTATGACAGGAAGAAATATGAATCGACCTCAATTACAACAACTTTTACTTGATGCTCGTAAGGGGAAATTTCAAGTTGTGATTGTTCATAAGTTAGATCGTCTGTCACGCGATGTATTAGATATGTTGAAAATCCGACAAGAATTAGGTAAGTGTGGGGTGAAAATTGAAAGTGTTATTGAGAACTACGATGAATCACCAGAAGGGCAACTATTTCAACACTTCCAAATGGGATTGAACGAGTACTATTCACGCAATTTAGGAAGAGAAGTCATGAAAGGAACACTTACTAATGCGGAATTGTGTAAACACAATGGTGGAAAACCACCTTTAGGGTACCGAGTGAATCCAGAAACAAGTTGTTATGAAATTAATGAAGAGGAAGCTCCAATTGTTCGAATCATTTTTGAAAAATTCTTAGAGAATTGGACTTATTCTGAAATTGCCGAGTACTTAAATCTTCAAGGATATAAAACACGTACAGGAGCATCATTCAGTTCTAAATCAGCTTTTTATGATATCTTAGTCAACCCAAAATTTAAAGGTCAATATACGTATAACAGAACTTCACGTAAAGATCCATATACTAAGCGTAATCATCGTAAGAGTAAAGATGAGAATGAAATTGTGCGTATCGACGGTGGAATGCCTGCGATTGTAAGTGAGGAAGTGTTTGATAAAGTACAGGAACGTTTAAAATCAAGAGTTCGTACGAAAGGTGAATTGAGTGCTAAGACTCCCTATCTTCTTTCGTCATTGTTAGTGTGTGAGCAGTGCGGAGGAAAATTCCATGCGGATAATCGACCGTCTGGAAGAAATAAAACACCGTATATGACGTATCGTTGTAGTAATCGAAAAGCAGTGGGTGATCGTAAATGTCGTTGTAAGGAAATCAAACGTGATGAAATCGAGGCGTTTGTTTTGAATCAAATTGAATCTATTCTTTTGAATCCAGCTAATATTGATTATTTTATGGAATGTTTGAATCAGCAACTTTCAAATCGTCAATCTCAAAGTAAGTTGGATCGACCAAGAGTTAGGAAACGTTTGACAGAGGTGACGAATCAAATCAATCAACTGGTAGAGGTGCTCACTAAACTAGGAGAAGGACAATCACTCGAAAGTGTCGTTGAAAAGCTCAAACAGTTGGAATCCGATAAAAAGCAACTCGAACATGAACTAGAAGTCATCGAAGAAAAAATTGCCGGATTTCAAATCAATAAAACATCAGTCAAAAAAATGTTCAAAGATCTTCGTGGACAACTTCATACTGAAAATGCAAGACATGTCCGAGAAATCATTCGACTATTAATCAAAGAAATTATTGTGGGAGATGAGACTATTGAGATTATCTTTAATCTTAATGGTCTTTTTTGTTTGCAGATTAAAACGATTTGTACGTTCCAAAAAAGATATCTTAGAGCATGGATAGAGTATGGGGATATGAAGGGGATAGATTCTAATCAAGAGTCTATCCCCACATTACTAGAGGGTTCTTTATGATGAGTTTTTATAGAATTTTACTAGGAAAGCCGGAGGAGATACTGTTTTGAAGAAACGTTATGTTGAAAGAGATGAGATGTGGAGGTGGTATATATTGTGTCAATCAACAGACTATAATGGAATCTATGCAGATATTTTTGAGGTTTTTGGAGAAGAGATTACAAGAAAGTTTCATCATCATTTCAAGGGGCATCAAATTTGTTGCCCTATGAAACTTCATTCAAAGGAGTACACTAGAAACTATTTGTATCAGCATTATAATGGTAAAAATATTCGGCAGATAGCTAAAGATCTTGGATATTCTGAAAGATGGGTTAGGAAACTGTTAACGAATGAAGCTAAATGAGTTAGTCATTTTTAGATAACAAGGATAGGAGAAATATTAATGATTTAGAAAGAAGTATGTTCAGAATGTTCAGGATCAGGAGTGGTCTCATGCGATTGTACTGGTGGTTGTGGACCAAATTTTGGGGATGAGGATTGTTTGGGATGTGACGGACAGGAATACATCAATGTCCTGCTTGTAATGGAACAGGGGAACAAGAATATGAGGAGTATTAATCCTTCGAATAAATTATAAGGAGATGATTCAAATGAAAGCAACGACTAAAAATAGATTGATTGATGAATTAGGAAAAGTGCTAGTCACTGTAGCTACGGTAGCGATTAGCTTGGGTGTAGAATATATTAAGGAAAAGAAAAAATAATCATATCTATACTAAAAAACACTTATCTCAAATCAGATTGATTCTGAACTCAGATAAGTGTTTTTGTTTTGTTTTTTAGTCCTGTAACTGTTGTGTACGTGGGCTTTATGGTGGAGATGGGGCGTACCGGTTAGTATCCACGTCCACATTTAGTAGTCAAGATTTAAACAATCGAAACATTAACCATTTTTAACCAAAAATTAACCTGAAATTAATATTTAGATTAGCGAATTATGATAGAGTTTTATTGTAGCGAGAGAAAATCGGAGGGAAATATGAAGAAAATAATTAGTGTTTTATTTGTATTAACTATGTTAACCACAGTACATAGTCAAGCAGCATCATTGCAGTATAA
>NZ_AEXQ01000041.1:0-6705 GCF_000191865.1 Turicibacter sp. HGF1 | reverse complement strand
GCCTTTTTTTATTAATTCGTCGACCCAAATTTTTGATAAATCTCTGATTCTAGATTCAAGATAGTCGCTGATACTTTGTAATCTGATTCTCCATAAATACCTTCATGAAGTTGCTTAACGACTGTTTCATAACTATTTAAGACATATAAAGGACTATATCCTTTATAACTGACACTGTGATTAATATCTGAATATCCATTCTGTGGAACCTGATATTGCTCAATCTGTGATAAATCGACTTTTAAAGCCTCCATCCCTAAACTAATAATCTCATCTTTAGTTAAATTTGTCTCAATAAATGGTAAAACCTCATTTAATAAGCTAAGTAATTGAGTATAAGAAATTTCTTTCAATTTCTTAAAAATAGCTTTCATCACATTTGTCTGACGTTCCATGCGCACATAATCACTATCTGCATAACGGATGCGCATATACCCCATAGCTTGGGCTCCATTAACATGCTGTAATCCTGACTGTGTTAATTTGTTTTGAGCCGATTGAATATAGCCATTTGCATGTGACAATTCATAATCTTTAATTTCAAGTTCAATACCACCTAACGTATCAATAATTTTTTCAATGGCATCAAAATCAAAGGTCACATAACGCGTTAAATCCAAATCAAAATTATGGTTAATCGTCTGCATCGCCAATTTTGCCCCACCATAAGCATACGCATGATTCAACTTATCAAAATCTTGAATTTCACCCGGAATATAAATAAGGGTATCACGTTGTAAAGACGTGACTTTTGCTGTTTTATTTTTCGTATCAAGGGATAAAACTTTCATCGCATCGCTACGACCATTACTTCCATCTCCATTTCGATCAAGCCCAAAAACTGCAATATTGGTCACACTAGTTTCCTCTTCTTTTTCAATAACTGCCTGTGAAATACTTGCCTCTTCTTTTTGAATCGGTTGAGTGACCACCATTTGATCCAGTGTTGAATCAAATAAATAATTGGCATATAGTGCACCGCTCACAATCATCGTCACTAAAAGTCCTAAAAAAATGCCAAGCGTAATCACTACCCTTTTATATTTCTTCATCCCTAAAGGCCCCCTTTTTTTCATTTCCAATTATTGTAACACATAAATTCTATTAACTCTATAAATTCTTTGATCTATATACAAACAGAAATGTATTTTACTATTATAAATGAGTCTCAGTACTGAAGTCTTTTTGATACCGAGAGGTAACTATAGTCCAGTTAAAAGTTTTCCATGTGTGAAAAACTTATCTGGACTTATATATATACAAACAGAAATGTATTTTACTATTATAAATGAGTCTCAGTACTGAAGCCTTTTTGATACTGAGAGGTAACTATAGTCCAGTTAAAACTTTTCCATGTGTGAAAAACTTATCTCGACTTATATATATACAAACAGAAATGTATTTTACTATTATAAATGAGTCTCAGTACTGAAGTCTTTTTGATACTGAGAGGTAACTATAGTCCAGTTAAAAGTTTTCCAGGTATGAAAAACTTATCTGGACTTATATAGAACACTTACATAAAAAATTACCTAAACTATCATATCTGTTTCATTAACTTTCTATACTGTATGGATGCACTATTTTCGTTACAGGAGGAATTTAACTTGAAACAAACGCTACACACCTTAAAATGGATTTTTACTCATAGCATCCCTGTTCTACCCTCTATCATCTTAACCTCTATTCTAGCTGGGGCTTTATCCGCGATTGGAGTCTACTCCGCTTTATTATCTAAATCACTCATGGATGCTGCAACATCAGGCGAAATGAACGCCGTTATTAAATGGCTAATCATGATGGCCATTCTTTATTTTGTTCGTCTTGGCCTTAATATCATCAATTCGTTGATTTCAACTTATACCTCAACCACACTTTTTAATCAGATGCAAAAAAAATTATATCAGTCATTGACATATAGCCAATGGTTAGCCGGATCTAAGTATCATAGCGTGAGCTTATTATCTCGTCTAACCAATGATGTCAGTACTGTGACAAGTGTTATTCTCTCAACCTTAAACTCCATCGTCTCTTTGTCGGTCACCCTGATTTCATCTTTTATTGCCCTCCTTTATATCGATCCGTTTATTGCACTTTTTACCATAATTGCAACACCGATTTATCTACTAGGTAGTCGTTTATATGGTCGAAAACTCAAAGCCATTTACCGAGCTGTGCAAGATCAAGACATTCATTATCGGGCCTTTATTCAAGAATCGATTCAAAATTTAATGATCTTGAAAGCATTCTGCCATGAAGAAGAAAACTTTCATACCCTAGATGACTATCACCAAGAACGATTGCGCCTCCGTTTCAAATCCACGAAACTGAGTTTATTATCAAGCATTATCTTTGGAACGATTTCATTTTTCATCTACTTTATCGTCTATGGAATTAGCGCCCTAAAATTGGCTTCTAACCAATTAACGTTTGGCAGTATGACGGCCTTGCTACAGCTTTACACAAAAGTATCAGGTCCACTTAGTTCGTTTGCCTCGATCGCCAAACAAAGTATCGAAGGGATGGCGGCAGCTGAACGGTTAATGGAAATCGAAAACCTTCCCAAAGAAGAAATCTATGAATTATCCGTTACCGCCCCCGTTAAACCGTCAAGCATCACCTTTAAAAACGTTAGCTTTCAATACGACCTAGTCCCTGTCTTAACTCAAGCATCCTTTACCTTTCCAACTCATCAAATGGTTGCATTAGTCGGGCCTTCTGGTCATGGAAAAACAACGATCATTCGCTTAATTCTGTCACTATTAAAACCCAATTCAGGCCAAATTTTAATTAATAATGAACCACTAAACCTTGCCCATCGCCAACTTATGACCTATGTTCCTCAAGGGAACACCCTGTTTAGTGGAAGTATTAAAGATAACATCCGTTTTAGTCATCCCTGTGCAACCGATGATGAAATCATTCAGGCCATCAAGCAAGCAGAAGCCTATGACTTTATAAACCAACTAGAAGATGGGATTGATACCCAGCTTGGTGAAAAAGGTATCGGACTATCAGAAGGCCAAGCCCAACGAATTTGTTTAGCGCGAGCCTTCGTCTCAAAAAAACCAATTCTCATTCTTGATGAAGCTACCTCAGCCTTAGACGAACTAACCGAACTGAAGATACTAAAAAACATCAAAAGCCTTCCACATAAACCAACCTGCATTCTAATCACTCATCGCCTAAAAACACTCGATTTCTGTGACCAAGTTATCACCCTAAAGAACCCCCGCTAGAATTTCCAGCGGGGGGTCTTTAGAAAATTATTTTTCAAAATTAACTTACGATGATTTACAAATTGACCCACTATGATCAATATACCAATCTGCTTTTTCTCCTGGATGATCTAGGTCTGTATGATCTTTCACTTCTTTTGTACTTTGAAAACATCGATAACAATATCTACATACATGATTTTGGTTTCCTGGATTCGTACCTCCTCCATTTCCGCCCCCGTCTCCATAAACTGTTTTTGTCATTGCTAATCCTAAATTTAACATGCGTGGTTTCTCCCATTTCTTCATTCTAATCTCCTCCTCATTATATTAAACTTTCATTTGAAAACTTTGCGACCTCGATGAAATGATCTTTCTCATATTGCCCGGTAACAATCATTTCTCCACACCGTATCCAGGCATGAGCCATCAGATGATCTTGTTTATCTTTATTCACGCCTAAATAAAGGGTCGTGGCAATCCCTTTACGTTTTAAAAAATGTTGGACAAGTAATGCTTGAACCAAACATTTACTTTCCCATGGCGTATGCTTACAAACAAGCAAAACGATGTTTCGGATACTTCTTGCTTCTTCATAATACGAAAGTGGCACCTCTTTTTTAGATTCACTTTTCGCGACTCCCATCTGTTTTTTCAAGTATTTAAAGGGTAAATACAACATTTTAAAACGATAAATACCACTCAAAATGAAAACTCGAATCAATAACCACTGTTTGACTAGTCCAAGTCTGATAAATACTTTCAGTTTAGGCATGAATCATCACTAGATTGGCATGATGTAGCTCATGTAAAAAATCCTTCACCTCTAATTCGCATTCATCAGCAGTAACCTCATACTCTGCTATCAATTTTTCAACGATCCCCTGTACTGAAATAGGTTCTGCAGTCAAATCCCAAATCACACTTCCTACCCCATTGAGCATAAAATATTGACCTCGTTCAAGATCCATCATTACTTTTTCCCCATCTATTTCGGTTGCATCAATATCATGATTACGTTCAACGACTGTTGATAATGTCATATTAGTTCCTCCTCTGCTTGTCCTAAGAATGTTTCTTCTAACCATTTCATTTGTGCGGCCACCGTCATCAAACCTTTTGGACGCAAGATACGATAGACGGGAATCTCTTTCGCAATCTCCACACACTTTTTAAAGTACTCTGGGTTCCCCCCCGCAAATTGTTTCATCTCAATTCGATAAATATTGTTACAAATCGTCATCAATTTCTCCTGACCTTTTAACAACTCTACCTGAATTTCATGGATGTCGTCTACCACTTTTAACTCAACAATTCCGTGAAGTGGAACCTTATGATAAACAAATGATTCGCGTGCAGGGATTAAATATTTCACCTGTGTATCGCTCATCAATGTTTTAAATTAATCTAGCTGGTATCCAAACTGATGCATGGCATCTTGGCACAGTTTTTGTTGTGGAAATCCAGGATGAATAAAATGACATTGGCCGACCTCAACAGAAGACACATCATCTGCCACAAACGGGTATCCCTTTAAACGAAGTGCCGATGTAATCGTCGATTTTCCAGCTCCACGATCCCCTGTAAAAATAACTCCTTTTCCATCAAAAACAATCGTTCCTCCATGAATCGCAATCATGTTGCGCTGTAACATAATCATCCCAAGACAACTTCCAAGCAAATACTGCTTTGCCATTGGTAAATCCGCGCCATGACATAACTCAATTGAAATCAAGTTCCTATCTTGCATCCAATAAGTTGCAATTTCTGGAATATGGAACCACATACTTTCATGACGATAGCTTGAGTACCAACCATCCTCAATTCTTTCATGAATTTCGGAGGATACCGGATGAACCTCAATCAACACATCATACTCATGTTCTTGTAACTCATCTAATGCCACCAATTCAGAACACTCAATATCAGATAAAATCTTTAATCCATAAACTAGGTAACTAAATTTTTTCATTATCTTCTACCCCTATTAACTCAACATATCATTACTTTTTATCCTATTTCATCTATTAATTTTCCATAATAAATACAAAACTCGTAACATCCCCCATACTTTTCAGTCTCTTATTACATCTTATCCTATGATGAAGCCCGCTCTGTTATGATAAAAAGATTAGCAAAAGTTTTCCTTGTCATTTACTATCTCATAAAAAAATCGACCTCTTACCCTTTAGCTTAGGATAGGAGGTCGATTTAGACCGGTTTACATCACCTTATTATTTGTTCATTTTAGTACTAATTTTGATACTATCATATAAGTCAATGATTCCATCTCCATTTAAATCAAAATCAGCATTCCATTCGGAATCTTGACTTGTCACATGATATAACTTAGCTAATAACTCGTACCCTAATTTTTTAAAAATTTTTTCTTCACCCGATTACACATCTTTCCAAAAACTTACATAATTATATTATTTATCCTATTTTTTCAATCTAATAAAAAAAACTAAGCTCATTTAGCTTAGTTTCAACTTTATTCTTTATTCTCCACTCACCATTAACTGAATCACCATTCCAAGAAGTAAAATGGCCGTCGTTCCAACCCCTGTTAACATATACTTCTCATGATCATTTTTCCAGTGATGGCGATGCTCCCGTTTTTTCTTTTCTCGCTTTTGGCGTTTCTTTTTCGACTTTTCATCCTCTTCCTCTAGCTCCTCCTCTACCTCAACTTCTTCCACCACCTGCGTCAACTCATAAAAATGAATCGCCAAATCTAAACATAAATGATATCTCTTACGCGAAAAATTCTTCTCAAGTGTCTTCTTAAGTTTCGCATAGCCCTCTTCACTCCAATGATTCACATCATAATCTAAAATCTCATAATTATGGCGCTGGAAGATAAGTAAATCATTTTTAACTAAATCGTAGCACGTGATTAAAAAGTCGGCATCGTCTGGACACAACGTCAAAATGTCCACCAACATGTTTCGCACTGTAAAAATACTGCGCTTCCTGATATTCATCTTAAATTCATTTAAAAAAGCTTCTTTCTCTTCAGGTAACATAAAAGATTCCCCCTTTTCTATCTTTACAACCCTGACTCATCACATTCCTACAAACTAACTTTAGAAGTTATAAAATATTTTTATTTCAAACAAATTACAACGTCTTATATCTCATTTTATTCAAAAAACGATACCGAATATGACACATTCATCCAAAAACCTGTTATAAAAATAGTCTTTTTACGAAACACTACACATATATTAAGTCAAAAAGGAGAATAACGGTATGAAAAAACCTCCTAAAATAAAGCAAGTAGAAAGCTTTGTCGTGACTAAACGTCGCCACCATCCGCATCATCTCTTTAAAAATGCCCCCAAATCACCTTCGTACTTCGTCACCTTCGAAATTCAAGATGGAAGCCAACTCGAACTCGAAGTCCCCTACGAATACTTTACCTTCTTTATAGAAGGAGATGAAGGAGTTCTTTACTACCAAGACCGTGCCTTCCTGTCCTTTG
>NZ_AEXQ01000042.1:0-26830 GCF_000191865.1 Turicibacter sp. HGF1 | reverse complement strand
TTCTTTCGATTTCAAGTTGTCATCCCTGACGACTTCTTAATATTAACATATCTGTCGAAACATGTCAAATACATTTTTGTTTTTTTTTTATTTATTCTATTACAAATAAAAAAAGACTTGGTTTAACCAAATCTTTAATAAATCTATTCACTACTCAATAATCATATTAGGATTATCAATATAATATAATATTCCTTCATAAATGGAATAGGCAATTTGATCTTGATAACTTTCAGTATTCAGCAAATCCGCCTCTTCAGGATTAGAAAGGAACCCAATCTCTACTAATGCAGTAGGAATATTTGAATTTTTTAAAATAAATAAACTCGAAATTGATTTTGGTTCACGAGTCGTTGTTCCTTCTAAATTAGACTTCATACTCATCATAATGGCAGTTGCCAATTTTTTATTTTCAACCTTTTTCGGATCATAAAAGGTTTGAGCCCCAGTCCACTTACTATTTGTAATGGCATTAGCATGAATTGAAATAGCAATGGCATTTGAATTTTCATTCATAATTTGAACTCTTTTATTCAAATCTTGTTGCTTACGCTTCTTAGCATCGGTAGCAGCCAAATCATAATCTCCATCTCTGGTTAGAATAACATTAAATCCTTGCAATTTCAAATAGTCTTCGACCTTTTTTGTAACAGATAGTACAATTTCTTTTTCAACTATACCGCTAGCAGACAATGCTCCTCCATCTTTCCCACCATGTCCCGCATCCAAAATAATGGTTAGTTTCCCTTCACTTCCTCCATCAATACCACTATTATACTTCCCCATTATGACTGGAATAAAACTTAGAAATAAAACTAGTATAAAGAGCATTAGTAAAATACTTTTCTTCATCCTCATCACCTTTATTATTTTTTTAAAATTCTATGAGGACTTTTTTTAAAATATAATACAAAAATCAAATTTAGCTGTTTATTCCTATTTTTTGATAACACTCGGAATTCCAACTGAAGTCGAATAAGGTGGTACATCTTTTAACACAACAGCATTCGCTCCTATAATACATCCTTCTCCTAATGTAATATCACCTAAAATTTTAGCACCTGCCCCAATTGTTACACCATCTTCAACCGTTGGATGCCTTTTCCCATTAATCCCTCCTCGTCCGACTCCTCCTAATGTTACTCCATGATACATTGTCACGTCATTTCCAATTATACTTGTAGCTCCAATTACCACGCCCGTTCCATGATCAATAAACAATCTTTTTCCAATTATTGCAGCTGGATGAATCTCAATGTTTATCGTACATCTTACACAAAACATAATCCATTCCGCTACTAATTTAAAGTGATGCGTATATATGAAATGAGCAATTCGATACCAAAAAACTGCATGAACACCCGGATAAGTCAAAATAATTTGCAAAATGTTTCTTGCCGCTGGATCTCGCTTCTTAATTGACTGAAAATACTCCCTCATACTTTCTATCCCTCCTATGCTTAAGAAGATACCATAATCTATTATTATCTTATGCCTAAAATAAAAATACGTTCTGTTCTAATCTGGATAACAAACGTTATATTATTTTATAATCTTTATATAAAAAGAAATAAGCTAATTTAGATTACGTCCCTTTAAAGATAATTCTCTTTTCAGTTTTCAAAATGATGATGTTTAAAAATAAACTATGAAAAATAGGTGTACGAATTACTTAAAACCTCAAAGTTTCAAAATAAATTTCACTCATAGATATCTGCTTATTTGGAAAGGTCACCTTCTCAATTCCTATTTTAAATTTTCTCTAAATGTTCAGATATTTTACATACAATGATCAATAATAAAAAAATGATACAAACGGTATTATTCACATAAATAATGTCGTTTGTATCACTGTTTTATAGCTTCTATTTTTTACGATTTGATAGTTCAATAATTTGTTGATATTGTTGTTCTACTTGTTGCTTTAACTTTTGATTATCTTTTATTAACTTTTCAGTCACTTCATTTAATTTTTCAATCTCATGATTTTGTTGTTCTATCATTTGCTTCACTTGTTCACGATGATCTGAATCTACTAAAGCAGCTAACGCTTCTTTTAAATTATCCGCTCTCTGATTTTCTAGATACCAAACAACGTCTTTCGCACGCACTCTATAAATGTCTGGAAGAACTGTTTTTTCATCTAATACAACTTCAAGTTGTTGGATTTTTAGTTCTAACTGTTTCATTTCTTGTTTGATATGTTTTGCGATTAATGAATCAGAAATGTGAAGATATTCCGTACTCGTTTTAACTTCCGCTATAACCTCATCTAAAGTCGATAATGGTTTTGGTTTTTTGGCTTTCAAATAATATTTGATAATTTGATCATAAATTAGGTACACCAGTATAGGAACAGTAATCCAAAATAACATGACGTACATTAATTTTACATCTTGCATAATAAATAAATATCCCAACAAGATGCAAATAATTAAATCAATCAAAATTACAATCCCTTTTAAATGTTTCATACGATCAATTAAATCATCATAGGTTTGATGTGCTTGATATAATTCACTTTTCGTATAGTTTTCTTTAACAGTTTTCAAATATTCTTGTTCTGTTGATTGGATAGTGGATTCAAGTGAAACCCTTTTTTTCTCGATTTCATCTTTGATAATCTCTATTTCGCTCATAATTTCATCAGTTAACCATAAATTCGAAATTAACTCATCTTTTGTTAATGTTGTTGGATCTACCATGTATATCTCTCCCTTCTCTAAAAAAATCGACAAAATACGCTATTGTTGGAATTATAACAATGTTTGAATTAGAATTCAACATTTGAAAACCTAACTTATTCATCCTCATTTTACGCTTTTATTTATAATATGGTTTTTTCTTATAATTTATAAACAGACGTTTTACATTATATCAAAACCATTACTAACCTAGCTACTAAATCCCAATTTTGGTTATTTCATCACTTCAATATCTAGAGTGACTATAAAAAATTTCTGCGTACGCCTTTCATTTGCGAATTAGTGGCTTTGCATCACTTATGAGGTAATCCAATAAAACTTTCTACTTATAGGAGCTTATAAAGACAAAAAAAACTTAGGGATAACATGACCCCTAAGTTTGAAAGTTTGATTATTTTAAACGAGCTTCTAACTGAGCTTTTAATTCTTCGTTACCTGGTTTTCCGAGTAAAGCAAACATATTTTTCTTGTATACTCATTTTCATTACTCTTAATCATTAGTCATAACTGAAAGTAGCGAAAAGCATTGATTTCACCACATTCTTAAGTTAAACATGCTATCAATCAATAATTAGTAATAAACTGAAATTCACATTAATAATTGTAGTTATGGTCGCAAAATGGTCGCATATCATAACTATCAAATTGAACTCTTATAACTTTATATTTAATAAATCAATGGCTTTGTAATTTTCCAATAAAAAAAAGCTCTTATCCTTGCGATAAGAGCTTTTTCCCTACTCTGCTAAATCCAGTTTCTCAACTATTTTGTTGACAATTTCAGCACCTTCAATGGTTGCCAGTGTCACTTCAGGCTGATTATCATCAACTAATAAGACATTCGTCTCAATTGCGGCTTGCATAAAAGCATTGATTTCATCTGTTGTAATATTTTCGTTTGGCGTATCAATATTAATTGATCTTGCTTTTCCTAAACTATCTTTGAATTTACATGTTAAAATAAGTGATTTTGTAATCATCTAAAATTCCCCCTAAATTTCTTTTTTATGACTAAAGATTAAAGTGTATCGGCTAATGAGATTTCAAAATAGTCTGCTGCGACTGTTTTTTTATACATGTGATTAGAAAGCACTCTGTATTTATCAGCAAAGATGGCAAGATCTGATTCTTCACTATCTAGACGAATCGTATTAAACGTTTTAGTCTTATTAATGATATTCCCATCATCATCGACACCTGCTGTAAAATAAATCATTAGTTTACGGTTAATTAAGTTTTCCTTCATCAATTATTCCCCCCGGAACTTTTATATTTTTGAAGCTAGCGCTAACCTCAACTAAATTATAACACCCTTTACACTTTCAACCCATGACGCCTCAAATTAAATCCCGCTACCTTGAAAAATACTCCATATAAATATAACTGTATCCAAAAATGGCCTTGAGACTGCCCCACTACGCTAGTAGTCAAGGCAAGTAACAAGACCATTTTTTTGATTAGATTTTAACAGTTAGAGTTGAAGAAAGTATTCTTCTTGTAGCGGGATAGTTATGATTACTTCGATTCTGGTTTATATTCAAGCCAAAAGGTCTATACAGTGCTGTGTTTTTCATTTCTTTTTATCAATCCTAGTAATTCAGATATGCCCATTGAGGCTAAAATAACACGCAAACATGACATTTTGGTTTTCTTATTTACTTCTCTATATTAAACGTTGACTTAGCCAGAGATATTGTTAAATAGAAGACGTCACTCACACGTTATCACCTACCATTTACCTGTCACTACTGAACGATAATTTACAGACTTTTTTTTTTATAACAAGTCGATTGATAACCAAATCATGCCATGATGCATATAAAATAATATATTACTTATTTATCCGGGAGATGAGATCCATGTTAGCTGTCGAATTTATTAGTAAAGTTATTGCCTATATGATTTTATTGTGTATTGGTGTTTTAGTTTATCCAGTTTATTTAGTGTTAGAAACGTTCGCTAGTTTATGTAGAGGAATTTTATTTATTTTTAAATTGCCAACCTTATCAACTATCTGGACAAATCTAAAGGTGTTTTTTTCTAAAGAATAATATTAATCATATAGGAGGAGAATATGAGAGCTTGTAAAATAGGAATCATTTTGATTCTAACTTTAGGGTTGACAGGATGTCAAATAAATAGTGTAAATGAAACATTTGAGAAGGCTAAAACATTAGAAGAAGATGGACAATATGAAAAATCTATTTTATTACTAGAGTTAGTCTTAGAGGATGATAGTGACCATGAGGAGGCAATAACTTTATATTCTATATTATCAGATTATGAATCTGCTAAAGAAATGTATGAAAATGGACAATTAGAAGAAACTCTAAAAATTATTGAAGATATAAATTCTAATTATGTTAATTATGCCGTAAAAGAAGATATCGAGCACTTAAAAGAAATAATTGAGAATCATTTAACAATTCATGAAGAAATTGAAAATTATTTATCCGAGGCACAGTCTTTATTAGAAAATGAACAATTCGATGACTGTATCATGTATTTAAAAGTTCATATTTTAGGAACAGATACCATCAAAGTTAATGAATTAGCAACCGAAGCACATATTCAACAAGCAAAACAGTTAGTAGCTGATTGTGAAAAAGGAAAAATCGAATATTACCTAATAGTTGCACAAAACCTCTTTAACGAAGAAAAGTATACGCAATGTATTGAAACAATACAACAATACATTACGGGAGATTACAAAAGAGATTTAGCAGAAAATCCATATGCCTCTACAGAACAAATTGAACAGGGCGCACAATTAATTAATGATTGTGATCAAATTTTATTAAACCTAATGAATGAACAAACACTAGCTGTTACTGATGAATACATCATAAATGAGGAATATGCAATTAATCAAATTAGTCAACTATCTAATATTCGAGAGGTTATAAATCTTGGAGCCAAAGTGGGATTTAAAGTTGAAGAAGATTCCTTCATAAATGGAATGACTGGATGGAGTATACAGGTGTATGAAGATAATCCAGATTATGTTACAACAATTGGTTGGTATTTCATGGAGTATGAGACTGGCGATCTTTATGTGATGGATATAGCAGCAGGAGAGTATGAAAGAGTCGAATAACCCAAAATAATTATGATTTTTATTAATAAACAAATTATATTAATGATCTTGCTACTATAAACTGATTTTATTCAACAAAAAACTAAACTGCAATTCATTCACTTGCCCAACCAAAAGGTTCAGGCATGAGGTATAATTGTTGTTTAGTTTTTTTGATGGTGGGTTGTATTAAAGTTCGTATCAGAATAACTAATGATTATTTAGCTAAGAATCATTACAATAAATACCTAATTTCAATGATAGATAGTACACTATAGTATTTAAATCACATCATTAGTAATTGTAAGGTGTGGTTAAGATATTCAACTAAAAACCAAAATGAAATTCCCTATAGCAATTAGGACATACTGCAATCGTATTTTCTAGATCATCTAAACCACCATTTGATAAAGGTATGTTATGATGAACTTCTAAATAGGGAGGATTATCAGATTTTCTATTAAAAGGGGCTGTACAACCACACTTTTCACAATAACCATTAGCTCTTCTTAGCGTAGCTATGACTACAGCAGGATTTCTCTTATATATCTTACTCACAATAGTTATACGCTCCGGTATATCACCTTTCAAGATTCGAGCGTTTATTTCCTTATCACTTAAATTACCGATATTCTTTAGATTAGCTTCTAATTCTTCATTATATTCTTCTGCAGTAATTAATCTATCTAATTTATTTCTTTCTAACTTATCTATACTTTTCTTATTATTCCAAAAGAGAGTCCATAATTTTTCAATTTCTTTCTCATACTCTATTATCTCGGTTTCAAAAACATGATTTAATCGCTTTTCTATCTCATCTTTTATTAAGAAAATATTTGTTTCGTCTGTATATTTGTAAATATTAAATTTTTTAATACAATATGTTTTTTGAACCTTTACTGAATCCATCATTGAGTGGAGTAAGAAATCAATAAAATCTTTATGCTCATTAGGCATATCTTTAATACCTATAACTAGATAAATATATACCTTATTCGGTCTATTATTTATCTCATAAAAAATATAATGACCATTGTTCCATTCTCCCTGATAATCATTTGTTGGAGGTAGCATATAATCGATTTTATCAGTTGTAAACTTGATATGTGTTTTACCTACACAGTGTTTAAGATTAAAATTAATGTATTGATTATATTCCATCCGTTTTTTACACCAATCAATTAATATTTGTTTTATTTCCATTAA
Organism: Turicibacter sp. HGF1; assembly: GCF_000191865.1. Lineage (NCBI taxonomy): Bacteria > Bacillati > Bacillota > Erysipelotrichia > Erysipelotrichales > Turicibacteraceae > Turicibacter > Turicibacter sp. HGF1. The sequence goes on along the minus strand of NZ_AEXQ01000042.1, from coordinate 19,843 downwards.
TTTTTCATCACTCATTTGAATTCATTCTCCTTTGATAAATGTATCATATCCATATTTCTAATCAAAATTATTTAAGTATATGCTAGATCTGTTAAAGCGATTACGGATTTTATTCCATGTTCATAGCATGACAATTAAAACAAGCAAGAGTTAAATCCTTTCAATAGTTCAGTAAGTGACCATTAAAGAATATTACTAATTTATGATTTACAGACTTTTATTTATTCGATATATAATAAAATCCCCCAATCGTTGCAAGCAACAGTTGAGGGATTTTAATTACTAAGTACTAGAACTGATACCTTGTATCCCATCCTCACTCTCCCGCTACTTTGTGGCCTTCTACTTAAACAGCCACTAAGCATCAAGCCCCTAGCTCTCACCGCACGTTAGAAGGTGTTGCTAAAGGAGATTGACTGATTAGTGTTTTCTTTGTTTTGGGGTGAAAAATCAGATAAGAGAAGGCTAATGATGCGTCAGCATGATTAGCCTCTCCATTTTGACGTGAGGTTAGAAATGGATGTGGAGTTTGATTAAGGCTTGTAGCGGGATTCTTATGATTAGTTAAATATTTACCCTCTATCTGATGCACCTGCTTTCCAAACTGCAACCTTTTTTATGTGATTAGCATCTGACCTGATACTTTAAACTTTATCTGATCATGGATACCCAAACCGCATGCAAAGCATGTCGTTTGGGTTTTCTTATTTTAGAGCCTGTTACACAAAGAAGTCCCAATCGTTGCGCGCAACAGTTGGGACTTCTTTGAATACCTGGTACTAGGAATGCCACTTCGTATCCAAACCCACTCTCCCGCTACTTTACGGCTTCCTTCTTAACCAAAGCAACTACACATCAAGACACTCGGACAAAGCAAGACGTCAGAATGCGTGTCCGTGAAAGTGGATTGAATGTTTAGTGACTTCTTTATTTTAGGGATGAAAAATCAGATCAGAAAAGGCTAATGATGCGTGAGCATGATTAGCCTATCCATTATGACGTAGAATTATTAAGGTTTATTAAGGGGGGCTTGTTATAACTATTAATATATATGCTTTCAAAATTTATTAATTTGACTTGAATAATTTTTCAAGAACCACTTCTAGTGTCGAGCCTATTCAAAAGACTTAGAATTCATTCCATTCCATATTATAATAATACCCTCCGTACTCCTCACAAATAACAACTATATTTAACTCCTCATTTCCCATCATTGTTGCCATAAGCGAAAGTGCTATAGATGCTGACACAGCCTCATCCTTACTAACACCTTGAGCTAAAAAAGTTACGATTAAATTGTCTTCTATACTAAATCCAACATCCGCACCCTCATCACGGATTTGATCTACAATTATATAAATGACTTCTCTATCTGTAAAACCACCCAACAGTACCTGCATTCCTGCTGCTGTTGAATCCATATTATCCATATCATATTTTTGATCAATTGATGTTTCAACATTATCAATTGCACGCTGAATATCATCTGGATAATTTATTTCACACGCTGATAAAAACAATAAAAATATAATACTGCTGAAACAGTAAATAATTTGAATTATCTTTTTCAAAACAAAATCCCTCCCTGAAATAATTAAGATTGACTATAGTTTAGAAAAATATTAACTTTTAACAATGAATAATTCTTTATTCAAATGGTTTTAAAAACTCACTAGGTATACCTATTAAACTTAAATATTCATATGCTTCTGATTTAGTCATTTCATTTCTGTTTACTTTAATAATAATGTCATAATATTCAGCTTTACATAATTGATATGATTTTCCTAGTTCATTTTCCATAGGGATAATATTAATGAATACCAGTAAACACATTGTAGATAATAAGCCTATTATTGATAATTTTTTCATTTTTTTATATCTCCATTTATAATTTTTAAGAGCTGTTTTAAACTGGTGTTGATGATTCTAAATCTTGATGAAATCAATCTTAAGTTTAATTAATTTTATCGAAAGTTAATGATTAACGTAAAAATTACTTTAATATCAACACTTATCTAAAACAAAATCATTTTTAAAAGCTCTGTTATACAATGTTTTAATAATAAACTAACGGTTACATGTAATTAATGGAAACTTTAAATTTAAAAAATTAATAATCCAAGTCCATTAAGATAGAATTTCAACACTTGTTATCTGACAGAGCCATTTGTAAAAATAGTTTTTATGTTTATGACGAAAAATGTATAAAGAATAATAAAAAATTCATATTTTCCTAATCTCTTCTTAAAAAATCAGAGAAACATAAATAGCTAGCTGAAATAGTACTATAATCACTATAAACTTAAATAAAAATTACAGTCTAACTTATGTGTTTCTCATGAATGCCCTCAACTATATTTTTAAATTCTATACAATTTTGTTTTATTTCATCTGGAATTACTAATTTATTTTCATGAATATCCCATATTTCAATTTTATATCCGATTCCTAGCCATAATAGCAATAATGCTGGAATAAAAAATATTATTTCTTTAAATCCCAATAGAGTAAAAATAACACAAAATAACAGATCACTCATATCTATTGTTTTTTTTACATTTATGAATTTAATATCCTCCCTATTAATATCCCATTGAAATTTTTTCTTATAGAAGTAAAATAATATTTTTTCTTGACTTAACTTCATTTTTTCATTATTAATTTCAACTGTTGAATATATAGTTGACATTGTCATCCGACCTAAACTTTTATGTCTTTGAAATTCAAATTTCTGTACATAATCAGAGGAATTTTTTTCTTCATCTAAATTATTACACAGTTTTAAAGTTGTTTTCTTATTAACCTCAGAATCTTCTCCTACATCAGTTCCACCAGTGTTTTTAGCTAAATCTTCACTATAAAATTCAGTTTCCATTGTAAATTCTCCCTTTCATTTTTTTATTGAATTAATGAAATACCTTTCATCACTAAAATTCTTTCATCATTCTCACTTGCTGGTCTCCAACCCTCTGATAGTAAATTTTCAATGTATAATTTATTGTATATAATAGCCATAATTAAATAAAAAATTGGATTTAAATAATAAACCTTGAGAACCATAAGAGCTACTGATACAAAAAACATTGAAACTCCCCAAATCCAATCTTGACGAAACAATGGGACAAAAAAACCAAAAAATAAAATAGTCCAAGAGAATCCAACCTTAACTTCTTTCAACATATTAAGATTATTAATTAATCGTACTCTCATAAAAAATCCTCCTTTCATTTTCAAATAAGTAATTAATAAATTACATAAATACCCCTGTAGCTTATAATACTAATTCAAAACTAAGAAAATTTTAACGATAATTCAATATATGTTTTTTTATCATTTTATTGACCATTTTGAACAAATTTCTGTTTTTTTCACAAAAAAACTGACCATCATATAGTACACCCCAAATGTTCGATTTTAAAATCTAATATTAAGGGTGTTTTTTCATAGCCCAATAGAGTGCAGAATTAACTGAGGGTGACAGGATTTTAAAATTAAAAGAAAACAATAATAACTAAATAATATTGTAATATTTAGTGAATGTGGAATTAGATCAAATCTTATAATAGGAATCCAATGTTTAGTCAAACATTGGATTTTAATTGAATATACTTACTTTCTTGACTATAATCTTTTTTCTGTGTATATTGCAAGTGAAAAGTAGATATTATAAACATTATGATAATTAACTATAACCTGATGTCATCAACAAGAATGGATACCCAAACCGCAGGCAGAGCCTGTCGTTTGGGTTTTCTTATTTTAGAGGCTGTTACAGAACAAAGTCCCAATCGTTGCGCGCAACAGTTGGGACTTTGTTCGATACACGGTACTAGGACTGCCACTTTGTATACCAATCCCTCTCTCCCGCTACTAAGTGGTCTTTTTCTTAATCAACAACTAAACATCAAGACACAGCCTACACCGTATGGAATAGGTGTGGCTATTAGTGGATTGAATGTTTAGTGAATTTCGGAGTTTAAGTATGAAAAATCGAATAAGAAAAGGCTAATGATGCGTGAGCATGATTAGCCTATCCATTTTGACGTAAAGTTAGAGTTGGATGTGGAGTAAGATTATGTCTCGTAGCGGGACGCATGTGATTATTCCAAGTTCTCCCCTATATCTGATGCAACTGCTTTCTAGACTGAAATATCTTTTCTGATACCCTCATCAGTAATGGATACCCAAACCGCATGCAGAGCATGTCGTTTGGGTTTTCTTATTTTAGAGCCTGTTACACAAAGAAGTCCCAATCGTTGCTCGCAACAGTTGGGACTTCTTTGAATACCTGGTACTAGGACTACCATTTCCTATAAGGAACCCACTCTCCCGCTACTTTACGACTTCCTTCTTAATAAAAGCAACTAAACATCAAGACACGCGGACAAAGCAAGACGTCAGGATGCTTGTCCGCGAGAGTGGATTGAATGTTTAGTGACCTCCCTGTTATGGGATGAAAAATCAGATCAGAAAAGGCTAATGATGCATGAGCATGATTAGCCTATCCATTTTGACGTAGAATTAATGCGAGACGTGGAATTAGATTAAGGCTTGTAGCGGGATGCTGATGGTTAATAAGATGACAGGACTGATAAAGAAGCACATACCTTTTTCCAACTTTAATTTATAAAATCTATCGCTTAAACTTTACATAAAAATTCCTGATAATTAAAAAAATTATAGATTTATGATATAATCCATCTCGAAAAAAATAGGGAGAAAGGATGTTTAAAGTGTTTAAAAATTTTTCAAATTATTGGGGAAATTTAAGTCAGAAACAAAAAGTCATTCTAGGTTGTCTGTTTTTCTTTTTCGGAGTTCCTCTTATCATCATTGCGGGAATGTTTTTATTTATGTTAAGTCCATTTATCGCAATGATTGCGGCCGTTGTTTTTTTAATTTTAGCGTTAATTAAACGTGATAAAAAAAAGCAATTTGGCTTATCATCGCTTGGGGCCTTTGTTATTGCGATAGCAGCCTTCTTTATCGTAGATACCGTAGTATCAGATACCTCAGAAACATCTCCAGGTAATGAGATAACAGAGACAGCTAGCGGACAAATTGAAGATGATTCAACCACTGCTTTACTTCATCAAAATGAAACAATTAATCAATTATTAACAGAGTTAAATAATAAATATGGGATTGGATTCACCAAAGAGACTCTTTCAGATCAAACTCACGATAGTAAAATATCGTTTGATTTAAATGATTTAACGGTCTTAGTTAGTGATACAGAGAAAAATCTGTTCATTGAATTAGAACACGAATCACAAGAAAATAATGATGGAGCTTTAATTGAAACATTCAGACAATTAATGTCTGCTTTAAGTCCTTCCATTTCTGGCGACGACTTTAATACATTAGTGTCTGAATTAAAAACCTATAACTATCAGGATTATAATAAATACACCATCGACGATTCAAATTTCACACTCAACCGTCAAGAATTAGACGATAGTAACGTCCGTTACACCCTTAAAGGTCAATTAGAAAAATCAACGTTATTTACTGATTCATCATTAGATTATAACTTACAGTTGGTTGAAGTTACTCCAACGATTAAAGACGATATTTCAGAGGAATCAGTCGCCCAAGAGGAACAAACAGAAACGACAGTGGTTGAACAACTTTCAACTGAAACAACGGTACACTTTATTGATACCGGTCACTCAGATGCTATCCTGATTGAAAATAATGGGCAATTTGCTTTAATCGATGCTGGCGATCGTGATGATGATGCAACAGTTAAATCTTATCTTAAAACTCAAGGGGTTACTCGATTAGAATATTTAATTATTACTCATTTCCATGCCGATCACTTCGGAGCCGCTGATACCGTGATTAATGATTTTGAAGTGGGAACAACACTCGTTTCAAATGGCGATGCTGATACACAAGTCTACCGTGATTTTATTAATGCGTTAGCAAACAAAGGATTAACGCCTAGTGTCCCATTAGAAGGAACGGTCATGCCTCTGGGAAATGCCACTCTAACGTTCTACAATACCAAAGGTGGAAATTCTAATGAGAATAACAATTCATTAGTGACTCTGCTTCAAAGCGGTTCAAAAAAGGCTTTATTTACAGGGGATGCTGAAAGCCAAGTCGAAGCGACACTCACAACTATTGGGGATGTTGATTTATTTAAAGCGGGTCATCATGGTTCAAGTACAAGTAATACAGCTTCTTTATTAAATCGCATTACCCCCGAACATGTTGTCATCATGGCAGGAGCCAATAATCAATATGGTCACCCGGATGCCGAAGTCATGGACCGTTTTAAAAACTTAGGAATCCCTGTTTATCGAACGGATGAGCAAGGAACCATTATCGTAACCTTAAGTGAAGACGGTGTCTCAGTGGATAAACAACCAGGAAGTTATCAAGCTGGTAAGCAACCTGAAAGTTCAAGTAGCACATCAAATAGCTCATCAGGTAGTTCCTCAAGCAACACCTCATCAACTACATCTTCACCTCAAAGTCAATCGACTAATGAAAGCTCAACTTCTATCCAATATAAAGATGACAATCCAAATGGAATCTACAATCAAGAATCAACCGCTCCTAAAGAATCCTACAAAAACTGTACTTTATTAAGGGAAGTTTATCCAGATGGGGTTCCACAAGGACATCCAGCTTATGAGTCAAAACATGACCGCGATAAAGATGGTTGGGCTTGTGAAAAATAATGAATATATCTAAAAAATGCAGTCTAAAACAGACTGCATTTTTATTTATTATCTGGAAATATCCACTATCATATACCTAATCCTGCTACTGGAAATAATTCTTCTTCCACATAGTAACATTTTTACATTATTATCATCTTATCTGATAGTCACATCAGAAATGAATCTTCAAACCGTATTTATACCGTTTGGATTTTCTTATTTTTAGAGGCTGTTACAGACCAAAGTCGCAATCGTTGCACGCAACAGTTGGGACTTGTTTCGATACTCGGTACTAGGAATGCCACTTCGTATCCACCCCTACTCTCCCGCTACTAGATGTTATCTTTCTTAATCAACAACTAAACATCAAGACACAGCCAACACCGTATGGAATAGGGGGGGCTATGAGTGGATTGAATGTTTAGTGATGACCTTTGTTTTAGACTGGAAAATAGAATAAGAAAAGGCTAATGATGCGTAAGCATGATTAGCCTTTTCTTGATTGGTTGTATTGGAATTTGATTGGTTCTTGTAGCGGGATTATCCTTGATAATTTCTAATCTTGCTAAGTATCTAATACACTTTTTTAAGACTTATTTTTCTTTTAGAACTCCATTTGTCATGATGATCCTACTTTGATATTTTAGTTAATTTACTCTGTAATTTTTTCTTACGTTCCTCAAATTCAGCCACTGCATCATACATTGTAATGCCTTCATAATAAGTTATAGCCTGATTACACACCACTATTGCTTTTAGATATTCTTTATTTTTCTCAAATATAATAGCTAACCTTTTGAAAGCTGGAATGTTTCCATTGAATGTACCTATTTCTGAAATTTGCTCTGCAATTTCTTTTTTACTGTATATAGATGAAAGTTTATTTATATTTTCTTTTTCATCTCGAACATACTGAGATTGAACTTGTGGCAGTAAATTAATATCTTCATTGCAATAATCTATACAAATTTGAAGATACTTGCTATCAAGTTTACGGTATTTATAATAAAAATCTTGTAATGCAATTAATGCAAAATGCTTATCCATTGCATTAGAACATGATTTTTTATACTGATTGAGCAGTTCCTTTTCTTGTATATGATCAAACGATAATACTTCAATTCCTTTAGTAGGATTAGCTCTTTTTTCAGTTGGAATTACACCTTCTTTTCTTAGTTGTGCTAACTCTGTTTTTACTTTCTTATGTGTCTGTTCCAACAAATCATAAATAACCTTTTTCAAATTAAAGTTTTCTGAAATTAATGGAATATCGATAGACTTATCACGAATAGAGATATTAGAAAAAATAGGAAGTGACTGTTTAGGTAAATCCCTCCATACATAGTCTCCCATATACTTACTAATATCTAACTCTTCTGCTCCTAGATTATTTTGCATGGTCTCAATCATATTTTTTAGAAATAAATCAGGATATTTCTTAATATAATTCTGATTGTTAAATTCAAATGTTTTAGCCATTCTTATTATATCGAGCGCTGTTAATGGAGATTGGAGTCCCATCTTACAAAGTAAATATAAATTATCCGAAAAATTTAGCTCATATTTTTTATCCAGAGATTGATAAAATTCAACTATTAAATCTTCTCTCTGTCTAATTAAGCAAGTTATAATAAGTGCACAGGCAGAATAACTTTGGAAAGAAGCATTATCATACACATCTCGAAGTTTCAAAATTACACGAAATGCACTATCAAAATCACCTTCAAGAAGATGTCGTTCAAGACCGTAATATAAAATAAATACATACCCAATATTAAATTCACCACTATATGGATTTTCTAGTAGGTTCCAATATACTCCTCGTTGCTCTTTCGTTAATCCCGCATATGTAGGAAAATATGATGGTCTTTGAATATCTTGTGGATTATTTACTTTTTTAATAGGAAGTTTGATTGATATTAAGCTTGGCTCTTGTGATGAGAATGACGAAAATTTTATGCAAATACCTTTATACTCAATACTTTGATCGCTATCTTTTGGAATATAATTCTTTTTTGGCCCATCTGCAATCCATAATAAATTCTTCAAATCTGGATGTACTTTTAATGCATTAAAATTAGACTGTACGTCATTAGTAGATATTGCAACGCTATTATTCCGATCAGTATCTTTTTTAAAGAAAATTCTACTTAAAACTCCCATTCCTATATCCTTCTCCCTTAAATAGCTAAATTTACATAAAGAAACTATAACATATTTTAGGGTAATTATATTGTCATATTTCCACTCCTAAACCATATGGGTATCTATATTTTCCTTTTAATAAATCAACCTAACTTTCTCCTAACACAATTCTCATTCATACTGATATACCCAGCTCCCGATTTTAACTTACCCAGTCCATTTTCTTCTTCGATAATGGTATACACCTCCCCACGTTTGACAGCTCCAACAACAACGGAATTAAAATCGGGATTATGTCTGATGTGTAATTGATCACAAATAATCTCAGCTAAAAACGGATTATCTGTTGCAGCCGTTTCATTATGATCCACACTCACCTTTTTGACATCATGACTATATACCCAGGAAATAATGTCGGATAACAATAACTTATTATCATGGATTCGCATAACCTCATAGATTGGTCCTTTAACAAACTCTTTTATTTTCTCTCCGGTAACATAGTTTTTAGCTGATGCAAGGACTTTAACCTTATCTCCCATTGAATACGGTGAATGAGAGATCGTAACATCTGTTGTCCCGCTACTTAATTCAGCAGAACACTCCCCATTATGAATCGCCTTCAAGACCGTATCGACACGCTCTTTAAAACGATTCCAACCCTCTTCTTTTATTAAAACATTAGGACATGTTTTTCCCGACCAGTCCTGATGTTTTTTTAGTTTTTCAATCGATAACTGATTCTCATACAGTAACCTCGCTACTACATAAACCGCGTTCTCCTCTGCTCTCCTGTATAAAGATTGATTCACATGAGTGGGACGACAAATCTCCACGTTAATACTTTGACGATTTCCTATTCCATTTGCTCCATCGCCACAAGCCCAACTATTACGCTCCAAAGGTAGACCTTGAATCACTTCAGCTTCATCGACTGCGATATGAAAGGATACTTGATGATTATTGGTAATCATATATTTGATTTCGTTTACAGCCGGACCACAATTCCCTGTATCGTGTACCGTAACATACGCTGCCTTCATGAAATATGGGCATTTAATCGGATATTTTTCTTTAGCTACTAACTGTTGTTTAAATATATACATTATTCTTCCCCCTCTAAGGTTACTTTTAATCGTTCAATAAACTTTGTTATAAACTGCGGTAATGGGACTCCGACTTCTCCTAAATTCTCAAATAAGCTACTTAATTCAAACAGTCCAAAAAAACATAACATAATAGAACTTAGTCCAATCCGAACTTGGTCTAGTTGGAATACTTCTAACATTTCTTTTGGAATGATACTGACTAAATTGAGTTCAACTAGAGAATCCACCACGATAAAAACTAATAATGCCAGTAACACCCCTGCTTTTCTAATCAATCCGTTTGTTCCCACCATTGAATTGATGCCCCGCTTGGTTGCGATCGCTTTAAATATTCCACTGAGAATATCGGAAATCATGAGAAATACGATAAGGGTTATTCCCTCTACTGGAATCACGATTTCATGTGAAAAGATCTCTAATACCTTTGTTCCAATCATTATCCTCTCCCTCCCTTCTGATTCAACGATTATTTACTCAGTTTAGCGCGACTAACTGGACTAAGACCTAACTGCGCACAGCCTTGCCAAAACATTTTCTGATAGTCTTTTTCAATGTTTGTCGCAGGGTTTTTAACGAACTTTTCTCCATCTTTAATCAAGAGTCCTTCTTTATCCAGTGCTTCCCTCGCTTGTCGCATTCGATAAATCGAATAGGCAGTCATTTCAATTAAATCGATATCCAAATTACTTAAAATTCCCGCCCCTTCTAAATGCCAGGCAATCGCCTCATAAAGATTTTTAACTTCATCCGGCAACTCCTCTCTTGCATGATGAGCCTTATCGTGTCTTCCTCTTAATTTGTCTTCCATCTTTCCTTCCCCTTTCATACTTGCTTATAAAAAAAGCCATTCATGTGAATGGCCAAAAACAGTTGAACGTTAGGTTCTCCACACATGACCTAACGCTCTATCTCTCATTTGTTAAAACCTAACGTGAGTGTGGTATCGTGTAACATTTATGAGGGTTACACTACCAGTATACGTCCATTTACACTTTCATCCCAGTGAGGCTCCAACTCAAAAACATCCCCACTTCTCCCGTATCTCCCTGTATGTGTATCGCACATCACAAGAACTCTAAATCTCCTTGCAAACTCGGGGAGTTTGCCACCTAACCTAAATCAAATTCCGTACCGGCAACGATAAGCGTTAAACCGTTCAAACATTTACCGAGGTCTCAAATCGCTATACACGTATAGCTCTATCTCTTCAAAACAATCTCTCTACTGAGCATCCATGCCATCCTCTCATTAATCTGCCATTTGTAATCAAAAAGGGCTGATTTAAAAAGGTAAATCATCGTCACTCACCGAAATAGAACTTACGTCAGTTTGATTCATTGTCTTTAACCCTCCAGCTAATGTTGTCGCAGTCTCAAAAGGTTTATCGTAGTTTGATTTAGGTGACTGCATTGGTGGATTAGAGAAATTGGAATCAAATGGATTAGCGTGACTTTCTATGGAAGAATAGCCTTGATGATTAAAAGGCTCTACGGGTTCAGGACTAGCACTACTTTTTTTAGACTCTAAAAAGGTTAATCGATTGACTACGACTTCTGATAGATATTGACGGACACCCGCTTTTTTCCCTACCGATTGAGGATGGCTAAGAGCTTCGCTACTTAGCGCAGGGGACCCATTCTCATAACTTCGTACCTGTAATCGCCCTTCAACCCCAATCAGATTCCCCTTCGAAACATACTTAGACACTGTTTCGGCCGTTTTATTCCACGCTATACAATGAATAAAATCTGTTTGTTGGCTACCCTGTTCATCTTTATAAGGACGATTCACCGCTAAGGTAAATTGCACATAATGAGTCCGATTTCTATTTTCTTTTAACTCAATATTTCGTGTGGTTCGCCCCACTAACACAATGTTATTAATCACCTCTCTGCCTCCTTATCATACTTAATCATCCAATAATCCTTTACTTTCCTCACATAATAGGGGATACCTTGCTGCAATAAATACTCCTCAAGTTCTCGCAACTGATGAGAATAGTAGCAATAAATTTCCCCCGCACGCTCACAACTAATACACACCCGTTCCTGTGTCATAAACGACGTATTAGGTTCACCCTCTTTTGTCCCGCTACAATTCATAATATTTAACTGTTCAAATACCTGTTTAATGGCCTTATCTCGTGTAACAGTTCCCTGTGTCACACGAAAAAGTCGATGATAATTAAGCTGATATTGATTAGCAAACGTGGATAGTTTCATCTGGTTACACCGAAGATACTCTTCTAAAGTCACCCTAACTCCCCCTGAGTTCTCATTTTTACATCCCGCTACAAGATAAAGATGAAATTACGATTGTTCATTTATCACCTGTTGCTTCACTCGTCGCTGTAATTGGTGGCAATACTTCGCACAAAAGGTGGCTCGATTCCTCTGCTCGATTGCAATTAATTCATTATCAACTAATAATTCAAGTATCCGTTGTGTTTCCGCCAACACTTCTAAATCAAATGAATTAAATTTCATGTTTTCATTTCCTCACTCTCATTCGTCTCAATCTAGCCTCGTACGGCATCCACTTATTACCCTAGCAATTGAGAAAATACACGAGCGTTGCTACGTGTGCTAGGGAACCCATCAATTCTCTTAGCATCACAAAATTTTCTCCGTAAATTTTGACTGCTAGGTTCGACTTCTACGTTCGGATAACCGCCTTCTCGGCTTTTTACTTTGCATCCGTGCATAAATATAAAACAATCCGTTCCAATCGTTGTATCTGATTTCCACTTCTTTAAATTGATGATTGAAATATTCTCGTTCTAACTTCTCCCCTATCCCATCTTGATGTAACACCATTTCCATGACTTTTTTCTTACTCATTTTAGTACGGTTCTTCGATGCTTTTGGAACCTTTAAATTTCCCTTACTGCTTCCCCATCGACGTTTCCCCTTTAACCTAAAAGCCGTTCGCTTATACGTCTCTTCATCTTTCATCATATACTTGCAAACCCCAATAAAATTTTCTTCTTTGTAATAATTAAGTGTCCGAAGCGTGGTAGCCCCCAATCCCCACTTTTCTTCTATCTCGTCTTTACTCAATCCGTTATCTATGATGAGATGTAAATGAAATCGCTCGGTCCCAAACGTTCCTTCCTCAATCACATAAACATACTTTGCATTCTCAAGCCCCTTTTTCTTTCTCAATCGATTGATCCGTCTAAAAAAATTTTGACTTAACTTTTCAGCCCTTTCTAAATCTTCGGGTTCTTCTTTAAACGTTAAGGTGCACCAATAATCCCCACTATAAAAATTCTCATGAACTAACCGAATCAACTTTTTCTTCGCATTACGGTCATTCAAATTCTTTTGACTCTCAGTCGTTCTATTCCCTTTCTTCCCATTAAATCTTTTAATCATCTCTGGGATGACCTGTTTAAAAGAAGGATAGATTTCGATTTCTAACTGATTCCCTGCTTGAATCATAGCAGTTGTGTAAGCAATCCCTTTTGCTGGCTTCACCACCTGATCTAGAAATTCCCCACTTAACTCATCGAATCGTTTATCATAAAAACTTTCATAATCGTACTGATCAAACACCTTATGCTTCAACACAATCTCCCCACCCATTGATTAGAAATTCAACAAATCATTACAATAAACGACTTGTTAATACCTTATACAAGTTCGTTAAAGGGAAGCTCCCCCTCTCTTTTATTAACTATTTTAAGGCTTTCTCACGCCTTGGCTTCTTTCCAAACGACTGTAATAGTCAATGCGATCCCACTGTCCCTCACATTCCCACTCCAATACTTTTTTTGCATATCTTTCTTTTAGCACCATCGCATTCACCTCTAAAACAAGTTGCCCCTCAATGACCTGGAACGAATCAACACGCTCATCTATCTCTACCTGATGCTCCATGTATTCCATTAAAAAATCATCACATATAACCTCCCCAAAGGCTTCATTTAAACGATAGAGTGATAAAGGGAAACTATACCCGTTCCCTTCAACATACCCATTCACATAATCACTAACAGCCCCCTCAATATCACACCTCAATTTCTCTAATTCAGATAGACTTAAACTTAACGTCTTACTTCCTATCAAGTTTGCCCCCACCACCGTCATCAGTAAATGAAATAAAGCATAAGCTCCCCCCATTACCATCATCACTCGAATCACCACCCTAAACCAAATAAACGTCATCCCATTCTCCCCTTGAATTTCTTATGCGCTAATATCTGTTGGTAAAAGATCAATAATTTCTAATGTATCCAAATCAAATTTTTTATAAGTTAAGCCTTCACAAAATCCATCTAAATCAATCATTTTAATTCGAATCCCCGTTCCTAATCTTAAAAATGGAATTAATCCCACATTCGCTAACTTACGTACCGTTGGAACAGACGTATTTAATAACGCTGCGGCTTCATCTAATGTAATTAATTTTTTATCTTTCACTGCTACTTCTACTTTTGCCATCTTATAACCCCCCTTTAACTAGCTTATTTTCTAAAAATTTATTAATAAAATAGACTTGTCCCTTCCCCGTCACCTTAGACGTCTTGGTGATACTAACGTGACCATCTGAATGAATCCGCGTTCCCTCTTTGATTTCAAACAACCCTAAATTCATGGCACGTTGCGTTGGCATATTGTAATCATTCCCCCGCTTCTTAATCAAGTACCCATGATCCCGCAACCAGGTAAACAGACGGTTTTGACCGATTGAAATCCCATTCTGATGAATTAACTTAGCAAGCTCTCCCACTAAAATAGATGACTGACTGATTGTGAGGGCATCTGCAAATAAGACCTTGGGTGCTTGTGCCTGTATCTTTATTTCAAGTTGCTTCCTCATTTCACGTTCTTCTTTTAATTTGCTCGCAACCTGAATGAGTAAATCTGGATTATCTAAAAGTTCATCCCGTGCATACATGCCATGCTGACGAATCTCTTTTAAAATTTCTTTCACCTTTTTTTTGAACGCCTTAGCGATCGGTTTTCGTGATTGCATGAGAACTTCATATACTCCATCTTCTGTTAAAAACCACATCTCACGATGTTGACCTTCTCGGAAGATAATTCCGTTCACCTTCTCCTCATCTTCTACATTCTTTAACATCTTATTTAAAGAACTGGTATCATACGCAATCCACTCCGCTACATCTTTTGCTAAAAACATGGGCTTCTTTGCTGTTCCATAAATTTTAAACGGTTTACCTAAAATGTCTTGATCATGAATAACTTGTATAACTTCTCGTGTCCCACTTAATTTTTTAGATTCCATCACTCTTCCCCCTTCTTTTAAATTTTCATTTTTAGAGACGTATATAAAATGAGAATTTAACAAAACTATTAATATTGTGTTCGCATGTATTCGTTACGTGTACTGTTATTCAAAAAAAATATCCTCTATGTTTTTTTCAAACAACAATGATAACTTACGAGCATTCATTAGTGTTACATTCCGAATACCATTCTCCATGCTCTTATAGTGTGAAAGAGAAATATTCAATTCCCGGGCTACTCTATCTTGCGTTAGGCCCTTACTCTTACGAACATTTTTGAGCATATTATGTTTCAACATTACTCCCCCCGTTTCTCCAGTATTCCTTATGAATACTACTTATTCGTTATAATAGTACACATTTCGAATACTGTCAACATTTAACTCCAAAAAAATACACTATATGAATACTTTCCGCCAAAAAGTATTCATATAGTGTATAATTAGTCATAATCTAGGAGGTGCATTATGAACGGAATCGGTTCAAAAATCCGCGTTGAACGCAATAAACACGGTTGGACTCAAGTCGAATTAGCT
Organism: Turicibacter sp. HGF1; assembly: GCF_000191865.1. Lineage (NCBI taxonomy): Bacteria > Bacillati > Bacillota > Erysipelotrichia > Erysipelotrichales > Turicibacteraceae > Turicibacter > Turicibacter sp. HGF1. Next base: position 4,122 of record NZ_AEXQ01000042.1, on the reverse strand, counting down.
AATAAGATGAATTTATCTAAACAAACCATTAATAACTGGGAACATGGACGACGTATACCTGATATCCAAACACTTAAAGAGCTATCGAACCTATTCAATGTTTCTTTAGAGTATCTAGTTGGTGAATCTTCACCTGCCGTTCCTGAAAATCACCTAGTTAATACCGTCAATAAAATTAAAGATACATTTGGAGACGACGCAGTTGTCCTATTCAAAGACATAAGCGACTTTGATGAAGAAGACTTTGAAAAACTAAAAACCCTTGTCGAACTGGTAAAAAACCAAAAGAAATAAAAATTTCCCTTTTAAAGGGTTAAATTTTTTATACCAAAAGTAAACGCTTACTGTTTTGTTTAAAATTCAAAAATTGGAGGAGAAACCTTGAAACTATATCACTTTATTAGAACGTCTTGCCTCCTATAAGCTCTTTATTATTTTATAGAGGTCTACTAAAAAAAAATAATCATGGGGGATTAAATGAAAAATACAGAGAGAATGATTAACGATTTTTACCTGTCTATTGGGGTAGACAAGTTAGCCTGTTTAAATATGTTTTATATCAGTGATGCCTTAAATTTTAATCTTCATTTCGATAACCAGCACTCTAAAATCTATCTCAATCATGCGATGCAATTATTCATCTTAGACAACCGTTTAGATAAACAAACACAACGAGAAGACTTCTTTCATCTCCTCGCGCAGTACCTCATCTACGACACCACCTCAACACACTTACACCATGTTGAAGCATTCAAAACAAAAGTCGATCATCTCACCCTCCTTCTAGCTATCCCACAACACTTACTAGCCGTGGCGGACTTATCTTCTGATACTTTAGTTGACGACCTATCTAAAAACTTCAACGTGACACCCAAATTTGCATTAAAACGGATAAAACAAATCATGACGAAAGGATTTGATCATTGTGAAAGGTTCTGTTTATAAGCGCGGATCAACTTGGAGTTATTACTATAAGTATAAGCAGGATGGAACTTATAAGAAAAAAGAAAAAGGAGGATTTAAAACCAAAAAAGACGCGCAACATGCCTTACGTGAGGCGCTTGTCATTTTTGAAAAACAAGGACTGGTTCAAGCCGCTACGACTTATACCATTGAAGAATACATCAACTATTGGATGGAAAATGTAGCTGAAATAAAGTTACGATACAATACGCTTGATTTGTATAGAAGAGCCATCAGATTACACATTAATCCAGAAATAGGATTCTTAAAATTAAACAATATTAAAGCGGATACCTTACAAACCTTTTTTACGACTAAGCAAAAAGCATTATCAGATAGTTATATCAATGCCATTCGAAACATCTTAAACGGAACCTTTAAATTAGCCATAAAACAAGGCTTAATTTTATTCAATCCCATGCACCAGTTAGAACTACACTACTCTAAAGTTGAAAAAAATTTAGAAATTATCACCACCGAACACTTAAAGATTATACTGGATGATATCTCTAACACGCGTTACTACATTCCATTCATCATCTCATTACATACGGGTGCTAGACGTGGTGAAATTTTAGCTCTGACATGGGACGACATTCATTTTGAAACCCGTAAAATAACTTTTAATAAATCCCTATTAGCAAAAGATGGTGAAGGGGTTTCTTTAGCTCAAACCAAAACTAAATCGAGTATCAGAACCATCTTGATGACCCAAAAATTAATAACTGAACTACAACAGTGGCAAGACAAACAAAATCAAAATAAACAACTTTACGCTGAGTATTACTATACAGAACATGATTTTGTTTGTTCAAATGAAGATGGAACCCCGATCAATCCCAAGCGTTTCTCAACACAAATCAATCGGATTAGTAAACGACTCAATATCCCAATTAAATTCCATAATCTACGTCACACTCACGCCACCCTGCTCCTTGAATCCGATGTGAATATTAAAGTCATTCAAGAACGACTGGGTCACAGTGACATTAGTACCACTTTAAATGTCTATAGTCACGTGACACAAAAAACGGAAGCAGAGGCCATTGCAAAATTTGAATCTAACCTAAACATTTAAATTTGCGACCAAAAATAAAAAATGGTCGCAAAATGGTCGCAAATCAACTTTTACCACCCTCATCAACACAAAATATGATACAAAAAAAAGACTTCCTCAAAAAGTTGAGAAAGTCCTATAAACATTGGTATTACCTTATTTTAAACGAGCTTCTAACTGAGCTTTTAATTCTTCGTTACCTGGTTTTCCGAGTAAAGCAAACATATTTTTCTTGTACGCTTCTACTCCTGGTTGATCAAATGGATTAACACCTAAGATATATCCACTCATTGCACAAGCTTTTTCAAAGAAGTAAACTAAGTATCCAAAACTATATGCTGATAATTCAGGAACATCAACAATTAAATTTGGAACTCCACCATCAACATGAGCTAATAATGTTCCTTGGAATGCTTTTTTATTAACGAAGTCGATTGTTTTTCCTGATAAATAGTTTAATCCATCTAAATCTGTTTCTTCAGCTTCAAGTGTTACTTCAAATTTCGGCTTAGCAACATTGATAACTGTTTCAAAGATATCGCGACGTCCTTCTTGAATATATTGTCCCATTGAATGTAAATCTGTTGAGAATGACGCTGCAGCAGGGAAAATACCTTTTTGATCTTTACCTTCAGATTCTCCGAATAATTGTTTCCACCATTCATTGAAGTATAATAATGATGGTTCATAGTTAATTAACATCTCAATTGTTTTACCTTTTGAGTATAATGCATTACGAATAACAGCATATTGATATGCTTCATTTTCAGCTAAATTTGGATTAGCATATTCAACACGCGCATCATTTGCTCCACGCATCATTTCTTCAATGTTAACACCACTTACAGCAATTGGTAATAAACCTACAGCTGTTAAAACTGAGAAACGTCCACCAACATTATCTGGAACGATGAATGACTCATATCCTTCGCTCGTCGCTAAAGTTTTTAAAGCACCTTTAGCTGCATCAGTTGTTGCGTAAATACGCTTATTTGCTTCTTCACGTCCAACTTTTTCAATTAATAATTTTTTAAATACGCGGAAAGCGATAGCAGGTTCAGTTGTTGTACCAGATTTAGAAATAACATTAATTGAGAAAGTTTTATCTTGTAAGTAATCCACTAACTCTTGAACATACGTTGAAGAAATATGATGTCCAACAAAAATGATTTGTGGAGCTTTACGTTCTTCTTTATTTTGTAAATTATAGAAATGGTTGTTTAATGCTTCAATTGCAGCGCGCGCTCCAAGGTAAGATCCACCGATTCCGATAACTAATAAAACATCTGAATCAGATTGAATTTTAGCTGCTGCTTGTTGAATACGAGCAAACTCATCTTTATCATAATTTTCAGGTAAGTCAACCCATCCTAAAAAATCATTTCCTGCACCTGTTTGTTCATGAATACGATTGTGTAATACTTGTACTAATTCTTTTGCATATTCTAATTCATGTGATGCAACGAATGAAGATGCATTTTCATAGTTAAATGATAAGAATTTTCCCATTGTGCTAATCCTCCTTGTTAACCCTTGCAATTTTCTCGAGTGAATCTCGAATCCAAATGGGTAATTGTTGTGCTAGTGGTGCAAATCCATTTGATGTCTCAAAGTCAGATGCCTTCATACGATTATACCGGTAATTATTATTAGCAACACCTCTTAAACTTAATCGTGCTTGTAAAGATTCAGAATTAAATTTAAGAACTTTTACATCAATAAATTCCCCAATATGAACAAAATCACGAATATCTTTAACATATCCGTCCGACAACTCCGAGATATGAATTAAACCATTACAATCTTCACTCAATTGAACGAACGCTCCATAAGGCTGGATACCTGTAACTTTTCCTCGTACGATACTCCCTTCCTTGATTTTCATCATTTACACCTCAGTTCATACATACCCTTACATTATATCATAAACTTTTTTCCAGAAAATCGCTTTGTGAAATTTTTTAAATGAAAAGGACAAAAAAATATTCAATAAAATTAAAAATCTCTACTAACCCATGACAACATTCAAAAAATCTTATATATTGATAATAATTTGAATGATTATTAATTTTTTGTCTATCACCCCTATCATCTAATTAAAT